>JAUYDQ010000109.1 GCA_030691725.1 Candidatus Omnitrophota bacterium | reverse complement strand
TGGCAAAGTTTTTACGTTTAATCATTCGTCGCTTTCGCTCCTCATTAGTAACTAGTAAACTAGTAACGAGTAACTAGTAAACTTTCTATATTCTATATTACTATTCCATTAAAAAATTTTCTTTATTTTTTCGAACAATACTTTTTTTCTCATTAAATTACTAGTTACTAGTTACTAGTAACTAGTTACTGAATTACTAGTTACTAGATTATTTTAATTCCACAGTCGCGCCGGCAGCTTCGAGTTTCTTCTTCATCTCCTCAGCTTCTTCCTTGGGCACGCCTTCTTTTATTGGTTTAGGAGCTGCGTCTACCAAATCCTTATCTTCCTTTAAACCAAGACTCGTCATTGTCCTTACTTCTTTTATTACTGCAATTTTACTAGCGCCTGCGCTGGTCAGAACTACGGTAAATGCACTCTTTTCTTCCTGTGCAGGTGGTGCTGCTCCAGCCGCAGGAACGGCCATCATAGGCATATTAGCAGACACGCCGAATTTTTCCTCAAGGGCTTTCACTAAATCTGAGAGCTCTAAGACAGACATGCCCTCTATGGATTTAATTAATTCTTCCGATTTTTCCTTAGCCATTTTTTCTCCCTTTTTAAATTAATTAATTTACCTTTTTATTCTTTATCTGATCTAAACAATAAACAAACTTCGTTAATGTCTGTTTTAATACACGGACAAAACCTGATATGGGTGAATTTAATGTTATTACAACTTGGGCTCTTAAAACTTCTTTGCTTGGAAGGCGAGCCAAGGTTTCGATAGCCTTTTTATCTAGAAAACTATTTTTAAAAAGACCACATTCTAATTTTAATTGCTCATGCCCACGATAAAAATTGTATAACACACGGGACGCATCCACCGGCTCTCCTTTAGCAAATACCAAGCCGCAAGGTCCCTCCACAAACTTAACTAAATCCTCCAATTCTGAATCCTTTAAGGCGCGTCTGGTTATACTATTTTTTGTCACAAAAAGAGTGGCATTTATGCCTCTTAGCGATTGCCTTAATGTTGTCAGTTCCTGGCTGGATAATTTGGAATATTTTATTATAAAAATACTGTCGGATTCTTTTAATTGCTTTTTTATGTTGTTTTCTAACGTTTCCCTGAATAATGAGCCTAGTTTTTTCATATTAAATTGCAAGTTTGAAGCCGCAGTTCATAGTTGATGAGATAAACTGGCTTTTTATGAATTTGCCTTTAACTGATGACGGCCTTGTTTCGTTTACCATCTCAATTACCCGAGAGGCATTTTCATGTAATTTATCTTCTGAAAAAGAAAGTTTTCCGACAGATAAATGTATGCCGCTCTGCTTATCCGTTCGGAACTCAACCTTACCTTTTCGCACATCTTCGACTGCTTTTACGATATCATTGGTTACTGTACCCGTCTTAGGACTAGGCATAAGCCCGCGCGGGCCTAATATCTTTCCCAGCTTACTTAAATCCTTCATCATATCAGGCGTGGCAATAGCACAATCAAAATCCAGGAAACCGCCTGCCACTTTGTCTATAAGGTCATTACCGCCTACATAATCGGCGTTGGCTTCTCTTGCCAATTTCTCATTTTCCCCTTTGCAAAAAACAGCAACTCTCACTTTTTTACCTGTGCCGTGCGGCAGGACTACGGTGCCGCGCACCATCTGATCCGATTTTTTGGGATCAACGTTAATATTAAAATGTAAATCCACAGATGCATCAAATTTAGGAGGCCGTAACTTCTTTAAAATAGAGATGGCATCTTTCAGTGAATATGAATTCGCCCTATCTATTTCTTTTTCAGATTCTTTATAACGCTTGCTGCGTATCTTCATTCCCGCAACCTCTTCTGGCACATCTACCAATCCACGCTTATCTTGTCGCGGGACAGACACCTTGGTTTCTAATCTGGTTCAATATCTGCGGAGTCAGTCCCTGCTGGCTGTGCTAGACTACCCTTCAACGGCTATACCCATGCTTCTGGCTGTGCCTTCTATAATTTTAATCGCCTGGTTCATATCCGTTGTATTCAAGTCCTTTGCCTTAAGTTTTGCAATCTCCTCAACTTGTTTCTTAGTTATTTTACCGATGATTTCTTTACCGCTGGTTCCTGATGCCTTGGCTAGGTTTGCTGCGCGCTTAATGAGAACCGAGGATGGCGGGCTTTTAATAATAAAACTAAAAGAACGGTCATCGTGAACGCTGATAACTACAGGTAAAATTAAGCCTTCTCTTCCCTTGGTCTGCTCATTAAATTGTTTACAGAACAGCATAATATTTACACCGTGCTGGCCCAAGGCAGGACCGACAGGAGGGGCAGGGTTAGCTTGCGCTCCCGGAACATGTAATTTAATCTGTGCAACTACTTTCTTAGGCATATGTTATATTTTTTCAACCTGCCAATATTCTAATTCCACTGGTGTTGCCCTACCAAAAATTGATACGCTGACCTTTAATTTTCCTCTTTCCGGATGGACTTCTTCTATAGTGCCATTAAAATTCATAAACGGCCCATCATTAACCCTGACCTGTTCACCTTTTTCAAAAACAATCTTAGGGCTTGGTTTAACCTGGGTATCTTGTGTCCTTTTCAAGATGTTATCTACTTCGTTTTGCGATAAGGCTTGAGGCTTTTTACCCGGGCCGATAAACCCGGTTACGCCTGGGGTAGTCTTAATCTGAAAGTATGCTTTTTCGTTTAATTCCATCTCTACAAGAAGATACCCCGGAAAGAATTTTCTTTGCGATATCTTTTTTTTACCTGAACGTATCTCAGAAATCTGTTCCGTTGGGATAACCACACTGCTGATTAAGTCCTGCAAACCTTGCGCTTGAATTCTATTTTCCAAGGCCATCTTAACCTTATCTTCTAAACCGGTTTGCGTATGCACAACGTACCAATTTTTCATTTTTTAATTTGCCCGCAAATAATCATCGATAATTTTGAAACTGTTATCTAAATACCGCTCTCAATATATGAGAAAGAATAATATCGATTACGCCTATAAATGCTGCCATAATAAATGTAACTGTAATAACAACCACCGTTGAGCTGACTAATTCTTGACGAGTCGACCAGGATACTTTATTTAATTCTAATTTAACTTCTTTGAAAAAATTTGTTATTTTCTTAAATATATTCATTGTAACTTAACAGCTGGTTCTCCTCCAACTAATCAGGAGCGGCAGGAGTCGAACCTGCAGTCACGGTTTTGGAGACCGTTGGTTTGCCATTAACCGACGCTCCTATTTAAATGAGCACATAACTTAGCAAACGAGAGTGAAGCTAAGTTATAGGTGCGAATTTAACCCCGCATTAATTTTTGAAAATGTGCTTGAGTTAAAATTAACGGTTAACATTGTTATCAAACCCCAATCTACAAATCCCGCCTAATTACAAAAATTAGTGCGGGGTAAGTTCGGACAAATAATTTATGTTCATTCCGTTACAAATGCAATCCATAAATTATGTCCTCATTTACTTTATTTCTTTGTGCAAGGTATGCTTATAGCAAAATTTGCAGAACTTCTTTAACTCTAATTTATCCTGATGCTGCTTTTTATTTTTTTTCGTAGTATAGTTTCTATTTTTACAGACTGTACACTCTAAAGTTATAATTTCGCGCATTTAGTCTTATCTTAAAAAGCTGGAGACGGGAATCGAGCCCGTGACCCCGTCCTTACCAAGGACGTGCTCTACCGACTGAGCTACTCCAGCATTTTGGTTTTCACGTCTTTAGTAAGTAAGCAATCCAGCGAAAATTTAGCGTCGGAGTTTCAC
>JAUYDQ010000106.1 GCA_030691725.1 Candidatus Omnitrophota bacterium | reverse complement strand
TATACTGCCTGTTTTCGCAGGGAAGCAGGTTCTTATGGTAAAGATACAAAAGGCCTAATCCGCGTGCATCAGTTTGACAAGGTAGAAATGGTTAAGTTTGTAAAACCCGAGGACTCTTACGATGAATTGGAAAAATTAGTCAGAGATGCCGAGGATGTTCTACAATTATTGGGTTTACCTTACAGAGTAGCAATGTTATCTACCGGGGACTTGAGTTTTGCTGCGAGTAAATGTTTCGACCTGGAGGTCTATGCAGCGGGTATGGACCTATGGCTAGAGGTATCCAGTTGCAGTAATTTTGAAAGTTTTCAGGCCCGACGTGCAAATATAAGATTCAAACGGGCAAACAGGCAAACAGGCAAACAGGCAACAGAATATGTGCACACCTTAAATGGCTCAGGAGTTGCTTTGGCGCGAACCGTAGTCGCTATATTAGAGAATTATCAGCAAAAGGATGGCTCTGTAATTATACCGCAAGCCTTAAGGCCATATCTTGATGGAAAAGAAAGAATTCCCTAAAAAAGAGAATAATAATATTCTGGATAAGCTGAAGGTTGGTCCTGGCCCTGGCCTGGGCGGCGGGCCTAAGATAACCGCTTTTTCTCATAGGGTCTTAAGTATCGTTAAATTTATTATAGGGATTTGCCTTTTACCTTTTGTTTATTCCGTTTCGGCATCATTTCTAAATGAGTTCAATACCGTAGAAAAGTTATTCCGGGATTATTTCTGGGCAGGGGTAATAAGTTTTATTATTATTTACCTGTTTGTTTATGAACCCGCCATAATTTACAATAAGGGTCAGAGATTACTGGGGATAGTTTTTAATTTCTTTAAGCCCTTGGTAAGAGTTGCACCGTATTTACTGCCCATTTATACAATTGCTATATTTATCGTATATTTAATTTTCTCATCTGCGCTTAAAACCAAAGAATCCGTCGGCTATTTCATTTTTTTGTTTAGTTTCAGTTTAGCCTTGCACCTTATTTTTAGTGCCAAGTCCGTACGTTCTAAACAAGGCGATTTTTTAAAAGCAAATTATATTTTTGGATTTTCCTTTGTTTACATTTTAGACCTGGTATTGCTTGCCTTTTGCTTAAATATCATATTCAAAGAATTTTCTTTTGTAAATTTCTTCAACAATTCCTTCCAATTTGGTAAGAATATAGTGTATGCTATATTTAAACAACTTTTCCTTTGACTCCGCGCCCTTTATATTTATTTATCCAGTACTTTATTAAAGGTGCGGTGTTAATTGATAACTCAGAAATTTGATGATATGATTTTCACGGGAGGGCTGCGCTAATTGGTGGGCGGGCGGTCCTGAATCCCGCACCTTTTATATTAACTTTATGGGAGGAGTGCCAGAGAGGCCGAATGGGACCGCCTTGAAAGCGGTTAGGTGTCGAGAGATGCCTCGTGGGTTCGAATCCTACCTCCTCCGATTATTTTTAGTATGTCAAGGATAAGATTACCTAAAGGCCAGCAGAGCAAATTATTAGATCGCATAGGCGAACATTACTGTTTTGATTGGTCTAAGGTTGCAAAAATTAGCAGTGTTTGTGAGCGCACTCTTAGGGATTGGCGAAGCGAGAAATACAATATGAGTTATGAGGCTTTATTAAGGTTACAAAAGATCGCTGATATTCCGATTCCTAAAAAGAAAGAGATTCTGCCAGAGTATTGGAGCGCTAGAAAGGCAAGTAGATTAGGAGCAATAAGACGTAATGAATTATACGGTAATCCCGGAACGCCAGAAGGAAGGAGTAAGGGAGGTTCTACTACTGCAAGAAAATTTAGCGAAGATCCTGAATTCGCTAAAATGCTCGGTTTTAAATTAAGAACTCCAATAAATCTGCCGGTTTATTCTTCAGAATTGGCAGAATTTATTGGCATAATGCTTGGCGATGGCTATATCAAAACCAATAAAACCCAATTGGGAATTTCGCTAAACAGCGAGACAGATTATGCCTATGCATTATATGTGCAAGGTTTGATAAAGGAACTTTTTAACTTGAATTCCTCCATATGCAACGATGGAAGAGATAAAAGTGTAACCGTACTTGTTTCAAGCAGAAATTTAGTTGAATTCATGATTGATAAGGGATTAAAAGCAGGGGACAAGGTTATAAATCAAGTCGATATACCCAGATGGATCGGCTTACAAGAGGAATATAAAGTTGCTTGTCTTAGGGGATTAATGGATACTGATGGCTCTTTTTACGCATATTTGCATCGAGTTAATGGCAAGGTATATAGGAATTGCGCATTGGATTTTACAAACCATTCATTACCTTTACTGAAATCTATAAAAGATATTTTGATTGATATCAGCTGTTCTCCGACCTTGGCCAAATATAAAGTTGTGTTACATAAGAAAGAAGATATCATGCGCTATATAGACATAGTCGGCACCAGCAATCCGAGCAGAAGAGATAAATTTAGAAGCATTTAATCTTTAATTACCGGAAGGATGGCTGAGTGGTCGAAAGCGATCGCCTCGAAAGCGATTGTCTCGCAAGAGACCGCAGGTTCGAATCCTGCTCCTTCCGCCAAAAATGTTAAAAATATAAGTTATGCGGCATTAAAATTATTTACCGGCAAAGGCAAAGAGGTCTCCTGGTTAGTTTATCTTTTGGCATCGCTGTTTATTTTAAGATTTGTATATTTAAAAGCAATTTGATTTTTTTCGGAGAGGTCGCGTAGTGGCCGAGCGCGCGGGTCTGGAGTACCCGTAACCCGCAAGGGTTCGAGGGTTCGAATCCCTCCCTCTCCGCCAATTAGGATATGAAGCCGGATATATTTAATTTACTATTAAGTGGCTGGATTTTTATTATTTACAGCACCATCTGTATAGTAAGTATAATTTTTACCTTTTCTCTACAGATATACCTTAGAATAGAAGAGAAGCTTAATTTCTCTATTTTTTCAAACCGTATTCTTACTCCTTTGGACAGGAGTATAGACTGGTTTAATGTTTGGTTGATGAAATATAATAAAATAACAGGAACGATTTTAATATTGCTTTCTTTGATAGATTTGAAATTGTCCTTCGACATCGTAAATAGTCTTTAACTTTTACTAAGCGCCCATAGCTCAATTGGATAGAGCACCAGTCTACGGAACTGGTTGTTGGTGGTTCGATCCCACCTGGGCGCACCAACCCCATCCTGGCGCACTTAAACACAGTGGTAAAAAAACACGTTAAATTTATGCAAGAGGCCTTAAAAGAGGCGAAGAGCGCTCTTAAGGAAGACGAGGTTCCTATAGGTGCGGTGGTTGTTTATAAAGATAAGATAATCGGCCGTGCCCACAATCAAGTGGAACGTTTAAAAGACCCCACTGCCCACGCTGAGATGCTTGCTATTACCTGCGCTACAAATTCGCTAAATACAAAGTGGTTGAACGACGCTTCCTTGTATGTTACAATTGAACCCTGCAGTATGTGCGCAGGTGCATTGGTTTTAGCAAGGATAAAAAATTTAATCTATGGGGCAGATGACCCGAAGAGCGGCGCCTGTGGTTCGGTAATAAATATCGCCAATAATAAAATTTTGAACCATCGGATTCACATTAAAAAAGGCATACTAGAGAAGGAATGTAGTTCTCTCTTGAAAGAATTCTTTAAGAAGAAGCGAGTTAGTTAGGCGGACTTAAAGGATTAGACAAGCAAAAGGATAATAGGAGAGGTGGCTGAGACTGGTCTAAAGCAATTCACTGCTAATGAATTGACCTGGGCAACTGGGTCCCTGGGTTCGAATCCCAGCCTCTCCGCCAGTTATATAATTTCTTAAAAAAATGTCATATATTGTTTTTGCATTAAAATGGCGGCCGAAGAATTTCGATGAAATTATAGGGCAAGATGCCATTGTCGCTACTCTAAAAAACGCCATCCAGAAGGATAGGCTCGCCCATGCTTATTTGTTTTCCGGGCCAAGAGGCGTGGGTAAGACCTCTGCTGCCCGGATATTAGCTAAGGCGCTTAACTGTAAAGACGGCCCAACCGTAAATCCTTGCAGCACCTGTCCTGCTTGTAAAGATATAGCGCAAGGCCGTAGCTTTGATGTTATTGAAATAGACGGCGCTTCTAACCGCGGTATAGATGAAATCAGAACGCTTCGGGAGAACGTCAAATTTGCTCCTGCTCAAGGAAAATATAAGATTTATATAATAGATGAAGTGCACCAGATTACCGCCGAAGGTTTTAATGCTTTGCTGAAGACCCTGGAAGAACCGCCCCCGTTTGTAAAGTTTATCTTTGCTACCACTCACCCGCATAAGGTAATTCCGACGATACTTTCGCGCTGCCAGCGTTTGGACTTCCGCAGGATTTCAGTAATGGAGATTATCGCTCAGTTAGAAAAGATAGCGCAAGCTGAGAAAATAAATATAGATAAGAAAGTATTATTTGCCATTGCTAAAAGCAGCGACGGTTCATTAAGGGATGCAGAGTCCATATTGGACCAGTTGATAGCATTTACTAAAGATGAGGTTTCGCTTGAAGATGTTATTTCTATGCTCGGGTTGGTAGGGCAGGATACGCTCTTTGATATTACTGATAAAATAATAAATAAAGATGCGCGTGGGGCACTAGAATTATTTAACAATATCATTGACAGAGGCAAAGATATAGGTAATTTCCTGACAAATCTCATTGAGCATTTCCGCAATCTTATGATTGCCAAGGTTACCCAGGCAGATCCCAAATTAATAGATCTGCCCAAGGAGATCTGTGATAAGTTGCTGCAGCAAGCCAGCACCCTTAGTTTAGAAGAGATATTCAGCGCTTTTAATACTTTAGTAAATACGCAAGAGATGACCAAGCGGCTTGAGTCTTTACGCATTCCTTTGGAGATAAGTTTAGTAAAGCTCGCACAGGATAAAAAAGGCACGAATTTAAATCTATCGGCACCGAAACATTCTAAAGAGTCAGACCCGGTTTCTATAGAAGAGAGACCATCGACACAGGCAATTAAAAAAGAAGATAGTATACCAGAAGCTGTAGCTCAAATTCAATCTACCTCTTTAGATAATGTAAAAAACATATGGCGCAATACTATTGATAATTTATCCAAGATTAAAATGTCAGCGGCAACTTATCTAGATGAGGGTATCCCCACGAAATTAAAGAATAATATTTTGACTGTATCATTTCCTATGAATTGTTCGTTGCATAAAGAATCCCTGGAGAGAAAAGAGAATAAGGCAATTATAGAAAAAGCATTATCAGAATTATTGAGTGCTAATATAAGAGTTAATTTTACACTTTCTCAGGAAGTGGCACAGAAGAATAGTAGTCACGAAGCCAACCCATTCATTAAATCTGCCCTAGACACGTTTAACGGACGGGTGATTAAAGAGGAATAATGTCTACCTATACAGAATCCATTGAGAAATTAATAGAAAGATTAATGAAGTTTCCCGGAATCGGCAGGCGCAGTGCCGAACGCATGATTACATACATCCTTGATGCTCCTCGCGATGAGATACAAGGTTTATTAGATGCGTTATCGAAGGTGAAAGAGAATGTTCGTTTTTGTCGTATATGTAACAATCTTAGCGAGCAGGAATTATGCCGCATATGCCAGGATAACCGCCGCAGAAAAGATATTGTTTGTGTTGTGGAAAAGCCAAGCGATGTCAGTGCAATAGAGAAGACAGGAACTTTTAATGGCGTATATCACGTATTATTGGGTTCCATCTCACCCCTGGAGGGTAAGGGCCCCAGCGATTTAAAAATTGACAGCCTAATGAGAAGAATAAAAGAAGACAATATTAAAGAAGTGATTATTGCCACCGATGCGGATACTGAAGGAGAGACTACTGCTTTATACCTTGCCAAATTGATTAAACCTTTGGGGGTGCAGTTGATGCGTTTAGGCATAGGCATTCCTATGGGTTCTAGCTTAGAATACGCTGATACTACAACTTTGTCTAAGGCGCTTGAATCCCGCCGGCCAGTTTAATTCCCATGATTACCATTACCAATTTATCTAAAAATTACGGCAAGAAAATCCTTTTCGAAAATATTTCCTTAAACATAAACCGCGGGGAGAAGATAGGCCTTATCGGGCCAAACGGCTCAGGCAAGACCACGCTTTTTGCGTTGATACTTCAGGAAATAGAGCCTTCGGCCGGAAGTGCGGTAGTCCATAAAAATACCCATATAGGATACCTTCCCCAAGAGGCAAGTTTTAAATCCGAGGCCTCGGTTTTATCTGAGCTTACCGAAGGCGATGAGAGGATTATACGCCTTAAAAAAGAAAAAGAAGAGCTTGAGGAAAGAAACGAAGCCGGATCAAAACGTTACGGAGAAGTTTTGCATAATTTAGAGACGCTTGGATACTTTGAATTGGAACATAAGGCCAAGAAAATTTTAATGGGGCTTGGCTTCAAAGAAAGGGATTTTAACCGGCCCATATCTCAAATGAGCGGTGGCTGGCAGATGCGCACCTTATTAGCTAAACTTTTAACCTATCATTACGACATCTTGTTGCTGGACGAACCGACAAATTACCTGGATTTAAGCGCTGCCTTATGGCTTAAAGACTATCTCACCGGTTTCGACGGCACATTTATTATGATTTCCCACGACAAGGCTTTTCTGAATGAAGTGACGAATTATACCCTGATTCTTGAGAACGGTTCAATTTTTAAAGTCCGCGGTAATTATGAACATTACGAGAAGATAAAAGGAGAAAAGCGCACATATCTCCTGAAGCAGTCTAAGGAGCAGGAGAAGAAGCGCGAACAGTTACAGAGATTCGTTGATCGTTTTCATGCCCAGCCGAATAAAGCCGCGTCAGTACGTGCCAAACGTAGGGTTTTGGAGAGAATGGAAGAGGAGGAAATTGCAGTACCTGCGGATACCAGAGAAAGTATCAAAAATTTCAATTTTCCTTCTACCAGAAGAAGCGGTTATAAAGTAATGGCGTTGGAAGGAATATCTAAATCTTACGGCGATATTCAGGTGTATAAAGACTTATATTTTGAAATAGCCCAGGGTGAAAAGGCAGTATTGGCTGGTGAGAACGGAGCCGGAAAATCCACACTCTTAAAGATTTTGGCCGGGGTGGTTGATATAGACAACGGGTCACGCATTGTTGGTTATAATATAGATATAGGATATTTCTCCCAGACGCGCACGGATGTACTTAATCCCGAGAATACTGTTTTACGGGAAGCGTATTCTGCTGCTCCCGGTTTTATGTCTGAGGAGGCTATACGCACAATTCTCGGGGCATTTCTTTTTACGGGGGATGATTCTGATAAAAGGGTCAAGGTACTCTCCGGAGGCGAGAAGAGCCGGCTTATTCTGGCTAAACTCTTAATTAATCCGCCAAATTTTCTCCTTTTGGATGAACCCACCACTCATCTTGATGTAGATGCAGTGGATGCCCTGGTTAGAGCATTAACAGATTATGAGGGAACGATTGTGTTTATCAGCCACGATATTTATTTTGTCCGCTCAATTGCCAATACGGTTTTTGAGGTTAAAGACGGCAGGATTAGAAAATTCCCCGGTAACTTCGACTATTATTTAGAGAAAAAAGACCAGGCAGAATTAGTTACCGAAGCGCATAAGCCAAGAGCCAAGCAGTTTAAAAAAGATGCTGCAAAAGAAGCGGAAAAAGAAAAGGCTAAAGCAGAAGAGAGGCTACATAAAGAAGAAGAGAAGAAGCGCAAGGCGCATAATATTTCTTTGCGCACCGAAATAAATACGCTGGAGAAAGAAAAAGAGAAGCTTCGCCTAGAAAGTTATGCCAAGGCGCGCGCCTTGTCTAACCCGCATATTTACCGCGATGAGGATACAGCGAGAAACTACGGTCGCCGTATGAAGGAGATAGAGAAATTAATTTCAGAAATTGATAATAAGATTAAGAATCTGGAAGAGCAGATTATTTAGCCCTTGATTTAAAAATAATTTTAAGTTAAAATAAATAAACTAATTCCCCCGTAGCTCAGCTGGTAGAGCGAGTGGCTGTGCGAGCCGCCTGAAAGGCGGCGAGCAAAAATGCTCCAAGCGCAGCTTCTACGGGAAACCGTAGTTGACAAAGCAGGAGAATTGCTGGAAGCCCAAACGTGAAGTCGCGGGTAATCAGCAGCCGAGCCCCAAAGTTTCGGGGAAGGTTCAGAGACTATGCACCTGCTGCCGTAACGTAAAGCCGACGGTAAAGATATAGTCCACTTCCGAAAGTAATTTCGGGTTGAGTGTAACCACCAGGTCCGAGGTTCGAGTCCTCGCGGGGGAGCCATGTTTGATAAAGGAGTTACTCTTAAGAGTAACTCCTTTTTGTTTTTGGGCTAAAAAATTTTCCTGAACTGTTGGGCTTGCGGCTGCCCCCACCCAGCCGCAAGCCTGAACATTTAAAAGAGGGGCGGGATTTTTAATGCTTTGCCTGTCAATAACTTCTGGATGGCAA
>JAUYDQ010000066.1 GCA_030691725.1 Candidatus Omnitrophota bacterium | reverse complement strand
GGGGTTACGCATAATACCTTTTACATTAGTAAGTAAAACTAATTTTTCCGCCTTCAAAGCAGAAGAAATACTCGAGGCTGCCTCGTCAGCATTTACATTGTAGGTGTTTTTATCCTGGCCTTTGCCCATAGGTAAAACTACTATAACCGTATCAGACTTTAGTTCCTCCAAGATCGGCTCCGTGTTTATCTGAGTGATATGGCCTACCAGGCCCAAATCTATCTTTGCCTCCTTTTTCTCAACCTGAATTATCTTCTTCTTTTCACCATTCAACCCAACAGCATTTGCGCCTAATTCGGATATCTCATTGACAATAAGGTCGTTTAGTTTTTCCAGTTCTTCTTCGACCACAACGAGGGTCTCTTCATCGGTTACGCGCATACCATCTATAAATTCCGTCTTTTTCCCTTCGGCGCGTATGCGTCCGCTTATATTAGGCCCTCCGCCGTGCACAAGCACGGGCCTAAGCCCCATGAAACTTAAGAAAACAATGTCTTCTAATACGCTCTTTCTAATCTTTTCTTCTGCCAATATGCTGCCGCCGTATTTTATTACGATTATTTTCTTATGAAACCTTTTAATATAAGGTAGTGCCTCAATTAAAACTTCTGCTTTTTTAATTGCCTCTTCCATCTTATCCTTTCTTAATTATATTCTGCGTTTATCCGGATATATTCAGGAGTCAAATCCGACGTATAAACCACAGCACAAGCATTGCCCTGTTTAATAGAAACATCTACATTTATTTCTTTTTTATTTAAGGGTGAGACTTTTATCTTAATGTCTTTCTCTTCTACGCCTACTCCGCTTGCACCTATAGCAGCAATAATTCTTCCAAAATTAGGGTTTTCTCCGTATATGGCAGTCTTAAAGAGATTTGAATTGGCAATATTTAAAGCAACTACTCTCGCCTGCGCGAAATTCTTTGCTTTCTCTACCTTAATCTGAATAAATTTGGTTGCGCCTTCAGCATCCTTGATAATCGATTTTGCCAACTCCAGACACACTATATTTAATGCCTTAAGAAACAAATTAAAGTGCTTATTACCTGTATCAATTAAATTATTTCTGCTTGCGCCGTTTGCCAACGTTATTATCGCGTCATTTGTGCTCTGACAACCATCAACAGTTATACAGTTAAAAGAATTATTAACAGAATCTCTCAAGGCCTTACTTAAGGCTCTCTGCGTAATCGAGGCATCCGTCAAAATAAAACAAAGCATTGTCGCCATATTCGGCGCAATCATGCCTGCGCCTTTGGCAATACCGCAAATCGTAATTATCTGACTGCCGATATTTAATTTTACGGTAATTTCCTTGGTGAACGTATCAGTGGTCAGGATTGCTCTCTTTGCTTTATCTATACCGTATCTGGATAATCCCATAACTAATTTGGGTATTGACTTTTTAAGCTTAAGTAAAGGTAATGGCTTTGCGATAATACCCGTAGAGGCCACTAATACGGAATTCTTCTTAACGCCTATAGCCTTAGATAATATTTGGGTTGTCTCTTCAGCATCCCTTAAACCACGATTACCGGTAAAACAATTAGCATTACCGCTATTGACAATTATTGCCTGGTAAACGCTGTTTTTCTTTAGATATTTTTTATTTATCCTGATAGGTGCAGCCTGAATTTTATTGGAGGTGAACTGACAGGCAGCCTTTGCAGGAACACTAGAATAAAGCAATGCCAAATCTAATTTACCCGACCTTTTGATACCCGATGCTATACCATTGGCTTGAAAATCCAAAGGTAGAATCGCTTTTTTATATATCTTCACCCCGCTCTTCCTTTCCTAATCTATATCCCCATCCTTCCCAATGTTATTTAACCTTTTATTTTAGGAAGGGCGGGGTTCACCCCGACCCTTCTTTACAGAATCTCACTCTAACTTTTTAAGAAGGGCGGGGTTCATAGCAACGCTGTATATTCTGGGAATTTATACATAATATTCATATTCTGCACTGCCTGCCCAGACGCACCTTTTAATAAATTATCTATTGCTGCAATGATAATTATAGTATCGCCGCCATCCTTAATTCCTATATCGCAGAAATTTGTGTGCACTACATTTTTAATTTGAGGAAATGCGCCCTCATCTAATATCCTCACAAATGGCTCTTTCTTATAAAATTTTTTATATAAACTAATCGAATTTTGACTTTTTCCGCCGAAGGCGGACCCGCCTTTGGCGGGGATTTTTGCTTTTTGATTTTTTTTCACATATATCGTCTCCAAAATCCCTCTATTAATAGGCAAGAGATGCGGCACAAAGGTTACATTTATTAATTTAGCTGCTAATTTTGACAACTCCTGATTAATCTCAGGCGCATGCTGATGGGTATCCACCTTGTAAGCCTTGAAATCCTCGTTGATTTCAGAAAAAAGAAAATTCTCCGCTACTTTTTTGCCTGCCCCGGTTACTCCGGACTTGGCATCAATAATTATTGAGCCAGAATCAACCAGATTCAAAGCCACAAGAGGAGCTAAAGCTAATATACCCGCTGTAGGATAACAGCCGGGATTAGCAATAAGCCCAGCATTCTTAATCTTGGCTCTATAGAGTTCAGGCAAACCGTACACTGCCTTACTAAGGTTTATCTTATCTTTATGCAAAGTTTTATAAAACTGCGCATAGACTTTAGTATTCTCTAATCTGTAATCAGCGCTCAGGTCAATTACTTTCTTGCCCGCACTTAATAATTTAGGTGCTATCTCCATTGATACAGTATGAGGCAATGCCAAAAATGCTAAATCACATTTACTGATTATCTCTTTTATATCCGGTTGCGTACAAGCAAGTGTGATTCTGCCCTTAAGCTTAGGGAATATCTCTGATATATTCTGCGGTTTATCGATCTTGGCAGAAAGGTTTACTATTTTGACGTCAGGATGCCTTAAGAGGATACCGATTAATTCTTCGCCCGCATAACCTGTTGCGCCCACAATACCTACATTTATCATTATTCGCTCCTTATTTAATACTTTTCATATTAAGGTAAAAACCCCACACAGTCAAGCATTTTCTCGTCGGATACCCGTCGGAATGACATAGATTATTTGAATCTTAGCGTGTGTCTTGTCTTGCTTCTCACAGCACCGCTCGAAATTCCCCAGCGAGGA
>JAUYDQ010000048.1 GCA_030691725.1 Candidatus Omnitrophota bacterium | reverse complement strand
CCCTAGAGGCAGCTTTAACGCCTAATCTTGACCGTCTGGCCCAAAAAGGTAAAACTGGTATTGTCTATCCTGTAGCCAAGGGAATCGCTCCGGAATCAGATATTGCAGTGATTAGTCTGTTGGGTTATGATGCCCACAAGTATTATACAGGTAGAGGCCCATTAGAGGCTTTTGCTGAAGGGCTCTTGATACACGACGGTAATTTGGCGCTGCGCGTAAATTTTGCTACTAGCGAGCCGGACGGAAGGACGATAAAAGACCGCAGGGTAGGAAGGAATCTGACTACCGAGGAGGCCACCAGCTTATCCAAAGAAATAAATTCAAAAGTTACTTTATCGAGCGCTACCTTTGAATTTAAAAATACCATTGGCCATCGCGGAGTTTTGGTAATAAGAAGTATGCGTTCCAAATTATCCGGCTGGATAACCAATACAGACCCTGCTTATGAACGGGAAGGGGTCTTTGGTATAGCTTTGGTGAAGTTTGAAAACTTTGTAGCAGAATCGCATCCTATGCCGGGTTACGAAAATTCAAGTGAAGCCAAAGAAGCAGTCTTTCTCTTAAATGAATTTACACAAAAATCGCATCAGGTTCTTGATGAATCAGCAGTGAATAAAAAGAGAATCGCTGAGAATAAACTTCCGGCAAATATAATATTATCCCGTGATGCCGGAGACCACCTTCCAAAATTTCCCAAGATAGAGAGCCTTTTTAATTTAAGATTCGGCTCATTTGTGCAAATGCCGGTTGAAAAAGGCATTGCCCTTTTAACCGGACTGGATGTAATCGATGTGCCTTCATCAAGCGGCCATCTGGATGTGGATTATGCTATTTGGGCAAAGGTAGCCCTGGACTCTATCAAAAAATACGACGGTATTTATATCCATATAAAAGGCCCTGATGAACCGGCGCACGACGGAGATTTTAATAAGAAGAAAGAGATTATTGAGATAATTGATAAATTCTTTTTTGCTGACCTGTTGCCTAAACTGGATATTAATAATACGATTCTTGCCGTGACAGCAGACCACTCTACTGTTTGCGCAATCAAAGCCCATTCTAGCGACCCCGTCCCATTATTAGTCTCAGGTGGTAACATTAAACCTGATGGCTCGCTTAGTTTTTCTGAAAAGGCAGCAAAGCTCGGTTCAATAGGCGAACTTTTTGGCCGAGATATCATGCCCCTCCTTGTAAAGTTTGCAAAAGAGTAGTATAATATTTCAAAATAATTAGGGACGTCTTTGCAGCCAAAGCAAAGCCTGTCCCACTTCCAAACGAGGGATGTTCCTTAAGCTAAAGCGAAGGGTGTCCCCTAAGGAATATAATACTAATATAATGAATAATGGGGACATCCTTCCGATTGGCTCAAGAAACGTCTTCCGATTGGGTCGGTGCCTGTCCCTATCTTTTGTAATATGTATGATTATGATGTCATAGTTATTGGTGGAGGCCATGCGGGTATCGAAGCTGCTTTAGTTTCTAGCCGGATGGGTTGTAAGACTCTCTTGTTAACCTTAAGCCGTAATACCATAGGCTTAATGAGTTGCAACCCAGCAATTGGCGGTGTAGGTAAGGGCCAACTGGTAAAAGAAATAGACGCGCTTAGTGGCCAAATGGCCAAGGCAACTGATGCCTGTGGTATTCAATTTAGGATACTCAATGCCTCTAAAGGACCGGCAGTGCAGTCTTCGCGCGCACAAGTGGATAGGAACAAATATAGACAGTATATGCAAGAAATTATTGAGGGCCAGGATAATCTTTTTATAAAGGAGGCAGAAGTAAAAAAGTTAGTAGTCAGAGATAATCGGATAAGAGGGGTAGTTACTGACAAAAATGAAGAAATTACTTCTTCTGCCGTGGTTATATGCGCAGGAACATTTTTAGACGGGCTGATACACATAGGCTTAAATCATTTTAGCGCAGGCAGGATTAATGAACCCGCAGCTTGTGATTTAGCAAAAAACTTAAAAGAATTAGGATTCAATCTGTTGAGGTTTAAGACCGGTACCTGCCCGCGCCTGGATAAAGATTCCATAAATTTCTCTAAATTAACTGTTCAAGAAGGAGACAATCCGCCGCGACCCTTTTCCTTTTCTACCAAAGAAATAATTCAACAACAGGTTCCCTGCCACATAACTTATACAAATAAAAGTACGCACCAGATTATCAAGGATAATCTGGATAAATCTCCTTTATATACGGGAATAATTAAGGCCACAGGCGTCAGGTATTGTCCCTCAATTGAAGATAAGGTTGTTAAATTTGCGGATAGAGAAAGGCATCAGATATTTTTAGAGCCAGAAGGTTATGAAGCTCCGGAGATTTACCCTAATGGCTTAGCCACGAGTTTGCCCGAAGAAGTGCAACTGGAGATATTACATTCCATTGAGGGGCTAGAAGAGGCTCGTGTAATTAGATTTGGTTATGGCATAGAGCATACTGTAGCGGAGCCAACGCAACTTTACCCTACTTTAGGAACAAAATTAATTAAGAATTTATATCTTGCCGGCCAAATCAATGGCACCACCGGTTACGAAGAGGCTGCAGCGCAGGGCTTGGTTGCGGGCATAAATGCTGCTTTAGGGTTCAAGAATAAAGAACCGCTTATTTTAGACCGCGCCTCAAGCTACATTGGGGTATTGATTGATGACCTTACCACCAAAGGCACAAATGAACCTTACCGGATGTTTACTTCGCGCGTTGAATACCGTCTGATTTTACGCGAAGATAATGCGGATTTACGCCTTGGAAAAAAAGGTTATGATTTGGGTTTAGTGGCCAAAGAAGACTATCAAAGATTGCAGGAAAAAACAGAGGCAATTAAACAGGGGATAAATTTTTTAAAAACTATTCGTCTGAAGCCTACAGAGCAAGTTAACAATCGCCTGATTAGCTTGGAGACCTCGCCCATAAAAAAACCTGTTACCTTAGAGGAAATCTTAAAGAGGCCGCAGATAAATTTAGAGCACCTGAAAAATCTTGACCAAATCAATTTAGATATACCTGAATTCGTTTTCCGTCAGGTAGAAATTGAGGTAAAATATGCAGGATTTATCCAAAGGCAGCTTAAAGAAGTAGAGAGATTCGATAATTTAGAAAAAATAAGACTGCCCGAAGGGATAAATTATACTGATATTGCGGGCCTATCTCGGGAGATAAGAGAAAAACTGAATAAGTTTAAACCCCTTAATTTAGGCCAGGCATCACGCATCTCCGGGGTTACGCCTGCAGCTATTTCTATTTTAATGGTCTATTTAAAGAAGAGGGACGTCTTTGAAACCAATCGGAAGGGTGTCCCCAAAGGGGGACACCCTTAGCTTTAGCTGCAAGGACGTCCCTGATGAAAATGAATAAAAATAAAAACTATTTAAGCCTTAAAAAATTCTGTCAGGATTTAGGTATAGATTTATTCGGCATAGCTGATATTAATAAGATAAAAAAAGATTTTGCAATATCTGGGAGCTTGTTAGAAAAATTTGATAAGGCAGTGTGCCTGGGATTAAGTTTATCTAAAGGTATCCTGGAAGAAATTGAATACGCTCCTACGCGGCTATATTTCCATCATTATAGGACGGCAAACGCTTTATTGGATCAGATTGCTTTTAAGGTAAGCAATTATATACAGAAAAAAGGTTTTCTTACCCTACCCATACCCGCTTCACAGATTATAGACTGGCAGAATCAGAAGGCGCATCTTTCGCATAAAAAAATAGGCTATTTAGCGGGATTAGGCTGGATAGGCAGGAATAATTTATTGGTCAATGAAACTTTGGGCAGTCAGTTCCGCCTAGCTTCCATTCTTACAGATATGCCGTTGAAGACAGATAAGCCCACAAAGGAGGCCTGCGGAGATTGCAGGCTGTGTATTGAGTCCTGCCCTGTAAATGCAATAAAAGAGAATCCTGTGGATTTCGATCATTTAAAATGTTTTGAGAAATTAAAAGAATTCCAGAAACAGCGCTTGGTTGACCAGTATATCTGCGGCGTATGCGTTAAGGCCTGCTGCGGGAAGAAAGAATGAAAAGCAAGATTTTAATTGTATTTTTAATCTTAGAGATATTTTTAGATTAAGAGATTTAAGCCCAGATGACATTGATAAATTAATAGCTATTAGAGGAATTGTAATTAGAATTTCTGATATTTATCC
>JAUYDQ010000070.1 GCA_030691725.1 Candidatus Omnitrophota bacterium | reverse complement strand
CAAATATCCGAACGCTGGACAGAAGCCTTGCTCGGTCTTTTAGTGATTACATTAACGGAATCCAGCGGCTCTAATAAAGTAGAAATAGGCTTCATGCAGGCGCAAAGAATAATATCCTCGCCATTGGATATGCCGCCTTCGATACCGCCGGCATTATTGGTCTTATGAAAATAACCCTTATTCTTAGCATAATAAATTGCATCGTGGACGTCGGAGCCAAAATTATCTGCATAGCCAAAACCCAGGCCAATCTCAACTCCTTTTACTCCGGGGATAGACATTGCAGCTTGCGCTATCCGTCCATCCAGGCGCCTGTCCGGATGCGCATAACTACCTAAACCGCAAGGCACACCCTTAGCTATAACTTTAAAAATACCGCCTACAGTATCTTTGTTGTCTTTGGCTTCGATAATCTTTTTTATCATCGCCAGACGAGTAAATTCGCCGCCGATGGATAAAACTGCACTCGATATTCTTATCTTGAATTCTTCTAAGAATATCCTGCATATTGCTCCTATTCCTACGCGGCTGGCAGTCTCTCTGGCGGATGCACGTTCTAAAACATTACGCGCATCTGTGAACCCATACTTAAGAAGCCCGGCTAAATCCGCATGCCCCGGGCGCGGACAGGTTACCCTGGGTAATTTCTCAATGCTAAAATCCTTATTCTCAATACACAATGCAATGGGACTACCCAAAGTTATGCCTTTTCTTAATCCGGAAATTATCCTGGCTTTATCTTTCTCAATCTGCATGCGCTTGCCGCGTCCAATCCCTTGCTGCCGGCGCTTTAATTCTAAATTTATCCGAGCTGAATCCAGTTTAAGGCCTGCCGGCATGCCTTCTAAAATAGCCACCAGCGCTTTTCCATGTGACTCACCTGCAGTTAAATATCTCAACATAAATTCCTCCTTGCCCACAAGGGCACACCCGCGCAATTCCTTATAAGCGCGGGGTGTCTATTTCCAAAGTCCTCTTTTATTATTACGCGCCTCCTGATATAACTTTAAGAATAAATTAGCGTATTTCGCATTCGGCGGTATAGTCATTAAAGAAGCATATCCCTGTTTTACAATTTCAGCATTCACGAATGTCCCGCCATCCTTTAAATATACATAGGCGAGCAGACGGTCGTATTTATCGTATTTTTCCACGTCAAATTCAAGGCTTACGCGTTTGCCTTCTACTAATTTTTTGGTAAATTCATAAGCACGCCTGCCTAATTTTTGAATAGTGGCCACATCCTCTCCTGACCTCTGGCTATCTTTATATAACTTATTTGACTCGTGCATTTCCGGCGTATCTATACCTATCAAGCGCACTCTTTCCCCTGACTCCAGTTTCAGCGTATCACCATCGACAGCCCGCTCAACTAAGATATCGGAATAATTATAGGATTTCCCGAATGGTATGCTGAATTTCCAATCACCAGAATGATGGATAGTGGCCGGCTCATCAGCCGCGATACAAAAATTAAACGGTAAAGAAAACAGAATAATTAAAAGAATAATTGCTTTTTTCATTTTACGTAATTCTCCTTTTTTAAAGTTGACTGGCAACAAAACCTGCCAGGACTACTATATCTTCGGTACAGAATATCTTAGCGATACTTTTATCAAAAAGCATATTTACCTCAGGGCCGAACTCCGTATCAGCGCGCCAAAGGGTAATCATCACAGGGATACCTTCAAATGCTTCTAACACAATACCGACGTCGCCCTGATCAACCCTTTTTGCCGGTAATCTGTCCAGTACCGCAAGCACTCCTTCCGGATGACCGCCGTATTTTCTGATTATCGGATCAATTGCCCTGTTTCTAAAAGCAGGATAATATCCTTCTACTCCCGATAGTTCCTTAAAAGTCAGCCATTCGCCGGTTAGGAGAGGCAGGCCTTTTAATTTGTGCGCCAGGTAATGCAGAATCAGGATTGCCGTAAAATCTTTTGCCGCTACATTACAAGCCAGAGACAATACTTTCTTTTCAGCAAAATCTATCGTGTATTCATCAGCTAAAAATTTAACGCTTAGGATTTTTCCGGGATTTAGTTGGCTTAATTCTTCCCATCCTTTTTGCAGCGCTGCATCGTAACTCATATTAAGATATTTTACTCTTTTTAATTGGATAAATCAATAAATTTAGATATACTATAGCTATGATTTACGACCGTTTCCAGCAAGAATCAATTGATTATATAAACCAGGGCTATTCTGTAATTGTTTCAGCTCCCACGGGTGCCGGCAAGACCGCAATCGCAGAACACGTACTCTCAACCTGCATTCAAAATAAAGTTGGCGTTATCTATACTGCGCCTATAAAAGCGCTCTCCAATCAAAAATTCCGCGATTTCGAAAATCAATTCGGTGAGAATATCGGCATACTAACCGGGGATGTTTCGCTAAATCCTTGCGCACCTGTATTGATTATGACCACTGAGATATTCCGCAACAAAATCTTAGATGAACCAAAAAGCCTGGAAAAATACTCCTGGATTATCTTTGATGAAGTCCACTATATTGATAACCCTGAGCGCGGCACAGTCTGGGAAGAATCCCTCATCTTTTTACCTAAACACATGAACATCCTCGCCCTCTCTGCCACTATACCCAACATCGACAAACTCGCAGAGTGGATGCAATCTATCCACAATAAACCCGTAAAGACCGTAATCGAAGAAAAAAGGCCAGTGCCTTTGCATTTCTTTTTCCAGTGCCAGAATGAAATCGTAGATAGTATAAATAATTTAAAAAGGCTGGCTGCAGGCCGGCCAAACAGGATGAGCAATCTCATCAATTACGTGCGCCAGAAAGAGGGCTTGCCTTGTATATATTTCGTCTTTGGAAGAAAACGGGCTGAAGACTTAGCCTATGAATTGCATAGTTATAACTTTCTCAATAGCGACGAACGCCAGAAGATAGTATCCCTGTATAATTCTCTGTGCGAACGCTTTGACTTAAAACACGAAAGGTCTAGCGCTGAAATGTACTCCCTTATCCAAAATGGAATCGCCTATCATCACGCCGGAATGCTGCCTACTCTAAAAGAAGTAATAGAAAGATTATTTACCAGCCGCCTTCTGAAAGTAATTTTTACTACCGAGACATTTGCCTTAGGCATCAATATGCCCAGCCGCACAGTTATCTTTGATGACTTAAGAAAATTCTACGGCCGTTATGTCAGGACTTTAAAGACGCGCGACTTCTATCAGATGGCAGGCCGTGCCGGCCGGCGCGGGATAGATAAAGAAGGCTTTGTTTACTGCCGCGTAAACCCGGCGCGGATAACTCTGGAAGAAGTAAAACGCATAATTTATGGCAGGCCAGAAGAGGTAAGGAGCCAGTTAAATTCCTCTTACGCTACTATTCTTAATCTATACGAGAAACATAAAGAGGATATCTATAAAATTTATCCTCTCTCATTACATTGTTTTCAGTCACGAAAAAATGAGCAAAAAGAAGCCTTAAGATTAATTGAGGCGAAATTAAAAATCCTGAGAGAATTAAACTACATAAATAATGATACTTTGACTAAGAAAGGCCAGTTCGCCAAAACAGTCTATGGTTATGAATTAATT
>JAUYDQ010000057.1 GCA_030691725.1 Candidatus Omnitrophota bacterium | reverse complement strand
CTTAAGGGTTGAATTTTTCTTATTGAGACGCCTTTATAAATAAGCCAGATAATTAAAAAAATTAGGAACAAGGCAGAATATAGAGAATTTAAATAAGGAAAGGCCAAAGAAGAGATAAAAGGACGGATAAAAACGAAGGTTAGCAATACCTTAAGCATCATGGTATAATTCTATTCTAAAATGGAATGGCCGTCAAACAAAATAGTTAGTGTTGTTATCGCAACCTGTGGCAAAAATGATTATCTTAAATCCTGCCTGAACTCATTAAAGAATCAGACCCAGCCTGTTTTTGAGACTATTGTAATTGACAATTCACTCAATTCGAATTTTAGCCGAGCGATTAATGAGCGCTATCCTGATATCAAATTACATTCTAGCCCAAAAAATTTATTTTATTGTGAGGCACTTAATAAAGGAATAAAGATGAGTAAAGGAGATTTTATTCTTTGCCTAAATGACGATGTCGTTTTGGACAAAGGATTTATTACCGAGGCAATAAGAGGATTCTTGTTTGGCCCCAAGATTGGTATGGTAAGCGGTAAAATCTTGCGTAGCGATGGTAAAACCATAGATAGCGCAGGGTTATTTTTAACTCCTTGGCGTACCGCTAAAGAAAGGGGTTACGGGCTTAAGGATAAAGGACAATATGAAAAAGAAGAATATATTTTTGGCGTAAATGGTGCAGTAGCATTTTATCGCAGAGAAATGTTGGAGGCTATAAAAGTTGGTTACGATTATTTTGACACAGATTACCATTTTTTTTATGAAGATCTGGATATTGCCTGGAGGGCCAAGCGTTTCGGTTGGAAGGGATATTATATTCCTGGAGCCGTTGCTTATCATGTTCGCGGAGGCAGCGTAAGGTCGGTTTCCGGGATAAACAAACCCTATGCCCGCAGATATTTAAACACCAATCTCCAGTTGGATTTACTAAAGAATCGCTATCTCACGCTCATTAAAAACGATTCTTATTTAAGCTTTTTGTTGCATCTGCCGTTTATTTTATCTTATGACATTTTAGTTTGGGTTTATATTCTGTTTTTAAAGCCAAACCTGATAAAAAAATTCCTTTTAAATTTAAAATATCTGAAATCCGCTTTTCAAAAAAGAAAATTAATTGAGAAATTGGGGTATGTTTAAAAAATCTATAAAATAAAATATACTTAAACTACGCAATATAGGCTTATCTGCAAAATTAATTAACCTTACCCATTCTTTATCTTCTCTTATATAGTCATTCTTCTTGTTTCTCCGTCGGAAGAGACAAATCTAACAGATTCATCAAGAAAGAAAAAATGCTTGACAAAAACAATATGTTGTGATAAAAAATAGTATAAACACAATATATAGGAGAACTTTTTATAGCTTTACGGAGGTTAAATAAATTAAATTGGAAAAACTAGGTGGCGATTTAAGGGCTCTAAGGGTAAAAGAGCCCTTATTTTTTAATAAGGGCATAACTTATGGAGCTTAAAAAGCGACATAACTTATGAGTTCATTTTAGATGAAAACTGTTGGCTTAACTTACGATTTAAAGACAGATTATGAGTTTAAAAAAGATGACCCTCCTGATGCTAATGCCGAATTCGACCATCCTTCCACTATAGAGGTTATTGCCTCTGCTATCGAAGCCTGTGGTTTTAAAGTGAAAAAGATAGGCAATGTATCTAGCCTTCTGGAAAAAATAGACAGTCTTGACGTAGATATTGTTTTTAATATCTCTGAAGGCCTTTCAGGTAGGAACAGAGAATCTCAGGTACCGATATTATTAGAAATGGCAGATATTCCTTTTGTGGGTGCAGATGCTTTGACCTTGAGCCTCACCTTAGATAAAATTATGGCAAAGAAGATTTTTATTGCCGAGGGAATTCCCACGCCAAGGTTCTTTGAAGTAAAGACCCCAGAGGGCCTTATGAATACCAACCATTTTAAATTTCCCCTTATTGTAAAACCGCGTTTTGAAGGCTCATCTAAAGGCCTATCCGAAGATTCCCGTGTAGAAAATATGCCAGATTTAAAAAAGCAGGTGGAATACATAATTAATACTTATAAGCAGCCTGCCCTCATTGAAGAGTTTATCTCGGGCCAGGAGTTTACTGTAGCGATAGTCGGTAATGATCCCCCGCAAATTTTGCCTATTGTGCAGATAAAGATAGATGGGAAGCTAAAACTTAACGATAAATTTTATACATTTGCGCGTATTCATTCGGACAGATTAGAATACATCTGTCCAGCGCGTATAAATAATGATTTGAAAAAAAAGATTTCCGATTTAGCTTTAAAGACATACAATGCTGTAGAATGTCGCGATTTTGGGAGGGTTGATTTTAGGGTTGATAATGAAGATGATCCTCATGTATTGGAGATAAATCCTCTACCCTCTTTATCGACGGAAGATGTATTTATGGTTGTAGCAAAAGAAATCGGTATCTCTTACGAAGAGATAATCGGCAGAATATTAAACAGTGCACTTAAGAGGCATAATTTAAATTAGATGAAGATCGCCTTAACATATAATTTGAAGAAAAAAGACGAAACAAAACCCGCGGATTATTTTTCCGAGTTTGATTCTGAGGAAACTATAAATGCTATTTCTTCTGCGCTTAAGAAAAGAGGGCATACCGTTGACCTTGTGAATGTTGAACAGCCAAACCTCTTTTCCCACTTTAGAAAAAACCGCGTAGACATGGTTTTTAATATTGCGGAAGGTAAATGCGGCAAATTCCGCGAATCGGAAATACCTGCCATATTAGATTATCTGGATATTCCCTATACCGGTTCAAATACCTTTTCTTTAGCTTTGGCCTTGAATAAAGCACTCACCAAAAAAATATTAAAAGCAGAAAATATACCTACCCCCCGTTTTCAGGTTTTTATCAAAGGGAATGAAGAATTAGATTCTAATTTAAAGTTTCCACTTATAGTAAAGCCTAATCGCGAAGGCTCAGCTAAAGGGATAAGCGTATCTAATGTAGTCATTACCAAAGAAACTCTTTTTAGTAAAATTAAAGAGATTCAGGAATTATACAAACAAGAAGTACTCGTTGAGGAATTTATCGACGGCAAAGAATTGACCGTAGGAATCTTAAAGAATGGTAAGGTCACAATATTACCTATTTTAGAGATAGATTTCTCAACTTGTCAAAAAAGTGGTGAATATTTTTATTCCTGGCGGATGAAGGAGCACCAAGGTAATACGGAATTTGGGCTTGTGCCGACATTCCACTGTCCTGCACGATTAGACAAAAATACAGAAGAATTAGTAAAAGAAGTAGCTCTAAAAACTCACCAAGCACTGGGCTGTTACGATATTTCACGCACGGATATCCGTTTAAGTAAAGACAACGTTCCTTATGTATTGGAGATAAATCCCTTACCAGGGCTTAACCCTACAGAATCTAACTTTCCCCTTATGGCTTATGCTGCAGGTATGCAATATGAGGATATTATCGAGGCAATATTAATGAGCGCCTCTGAACGAAGGATGAATTAAGATGAACCCCGCCCGCACCTTAGGGCTGGGGTATAAGATTGGAAAGGAAGAACGAGGTGAATAATAATGCAGTAGCGCTAGAGCACCAGAAGTTAATCTCAGAAACCGTAACTCAAACCCGTATTTCCAAGAGGCCGCAAGATTATCAGCAGATAAGTTTATATAAAGATGTAAACCCTTTGGACTGGGAAGATTGGCATTGGCAATTAAAGCATAGAATTGCTACCTTAGAAGAACTGGCACAGGTGATAAAATTAACTTCTGATGAGGAAGAAGGAATAAAAAAGGCAAGTGGCAGATTATCTATGGCGATAACGCCTTACTGGCTAACTTTAATTGATCCCGAAGACCCTAATTGCCCTTTCAGGCGCCAAGCCGTACCCGTGGTTTTTGAATCTGTTGTGGGCCCTCATGAGATGGTTGATCCTTGTGCAGAAGATAGAGATTCGCCTGTACCACATTTGGTACACCGGTATCCCGACAGAGTTTTATTATTAGCTACTGAATCCTGCGCAATGTACTGCCGGCACTGCACAAGACGACGATTGGTAGGCGAACATATAGAGAGTAATTCTCCTACAAGATTTGATGCAGCAATTGAATATATCAAATCAAATAGGAAGATAAGAGATGTGCTTATATCGGGTGGTGACCCTTTTATATTAGAGGACGAAGAAATTGAAAGCTTAATCCAGAAGTTACGCTCTATCTCACATATAGAATTCTTAAGAATAGGCACCCGCGTTCCCGTAACCTTGCCCCACCGCATTACTGAAAAATTGGCGAATATGCTAAAAAAATATGCACCCATATGGATTAGCATTCATTTTAATCATCCTAAGGAGATTACTAAACGTTGTAAGAACGCCTGTGATATGTTGGCCGATAGCGGAATGCCTTTGGGTAGTCAGAGCGTTCTTTTGAAAGGAGTAAATGACCGACCATATATTATGAAGCGGCTGATGCATGAACTCTTGCAAATAAGGGTAAGGCCGTATTATATCTATCAATGCGATCCTGTAAGAGGAACACAGCATTTTCGCACACCGGTAGCAGTAGGGATAAATATAATCGAAAAATTAAGAGGCCATACTTCAGGCTATGCTGTGCCTACTTATGTTATAGATGGCCCGGGTGGCGGTGGAAAGATTCCAGTCGGTCCAAACTATGTCCTTTCCCAGGCAAAAGGAAAGTACGTCCTGCGTAACTACAAAGGCAAAATCTACACCTACCTAGAATAATTCCTCCGTTCTATATTTTTATGTACTACCCAAACCAATAACTAATAATTCCTGCTTTTTATTCTTGACCCGTTATCGCTAGTATTATATAATATAACTTCCTTATTTTATGGTGTAGGAAAGTATAAAGCACTTTCTTGAAACCAATCAGAAAATCGCACCTTAAG
This sequence comes from Candidatus Omnitrophota bacterium, assembly GCA_030691725.1. GTDB lineage: Bacteria > Omnitrophota > Gorgyraeia > Gygaellales > Profunditerraquicolaceae > UBA1562. Next base: position 7,479 of record JAUYDQ010000057.1, on the reverse strand, counting down.
GTTATCTGCCTGAAGCGATTTTCTTGATTAGAGCAAAAGGGGTATTTATTATGGATGTTCAGAACAAAAGAAACTTTATTCTTCTGGGTCATGCTCAGTCAGGAAAAACCACGCTTTCGGAGAACCTGCTTTATTTCTGTAAAGCTATTACCAGAAAAGGCACAATTGCCGATGGTACTACCGTTAGCGATTATAGCTTTGATGAGATAGAAAGAAAAAACTCTATCAATTCAAGCTTCTTGTATTGCGACTATAAAGATTACCGGATTCAGATTATAGATACACCCGGTTACGCGGATTTTTTCGGAGAGGTGGTCTCAGGCATACGCGCTGTAGATAGTGCAGTTATAGTTGTGGATGCTACAGCGGGCGTAGAAGTAGGCACTGAGCGAGCCTGGCAGCTTTTAGAAGAAGCAAATTTGCCCGGTATCATATTTATAAATAAACTGGATAAAGAAGGCATGGATGCCAATAAAGCCCTGACAAATATAAAAGACAGGCTTTCTAAAAAAGCAGTAACCATTACCTCTTTAGATGCCTCGGATTTAATTGAGACTATTGCAGAAAGCGACGATAAGCTTCTGGAGAAATATCTTGAAGGCACAAAACTGACTACCGAAGAATTAAGCCGCGGCTTACGCCAGGCAGTAATCAAACGTAATATATTCCCTGTGGTGTCAGGTTCGGCTATGAATGAAAAGGGCATAGAGGAATTATTAAATGACATTATTGCTTATTGCCCCTCTCCTATTGAGAGACAAAAGGTAGAAGCCCCCGACCCCAAGAACACTGAGGTTAAAAAAGAGATTATCTTTAAGGAGGACGGGCCTTTCAGCGCGTTTGTATTTAAAAGTATATCTGACCCTTACGTAGGGCAGCTTAGTTTATTGCGTGTTTTTTCCGGAGCATTGTTATCGAATACGGGATTTTATAACGCGAATAAAAGAACAAAGGAGAGAATCGGCCAAATTTATCTTTTACAGGGTAAAGAACAGAGGGGTATTGACGCCGCCTCTTGCGGCGATATTGTGGCTATCGCCAAGTTAAAAGAGACGGTGACTTCGGATTCACTTTGCGAAGAAAAAGACCAGATTTTGTTTGACCCCCTTGTTTTCCCCGAACCCGCTATATCCGCCTCGGTAAAGCCAAAATCGCGCCAGGATGAAGATAAAATTTCTGGTGCCCTTAGTAAGCTGGCTTCCGAAGACCCCACATTTAAGGTAACACATGATCCGCAGACCAAGGAGATGATTATTTCCGGTTTGGGTGATCAACATTTAAGCGTGATGATTGTTCGCTTGAAGAAAAGATTCAATGTAGAGGTGGAATTAGGCACTCCCAAAGTTTCTTATAAAGAGACTATTACCAAGAGCGTCAAAGTACAGGGTAAGTTTAAACGCCAGTCCGGCGGACGCGGCCAATACGGCGACTGTTGGATTGAGGTAGGGCCTTTAGAGAGGGGTAAGGGAGTTGAATTTATTGATAAGATTTTCGGCGGGGCTATCCCCAGAAATTTCATTCCTTCAGTGGAAAAGGGCGTAGTGCAGGCCTGTTTAGAGGGGGCGGTAGCGGGCTATCCGATAGTGGATATGTGCGTGCGACTAGTGGACGGTTCTTACCACGAAGTCGACTCTTCGGATATGGCCTTTCAGATTGCCGGCTCTATGGCTTTAAGAAAAGCAGTCATGGCTGCCGGGCCGGTGCTTTTAGAGCCGATTATGGATGTGGAGGTTGTCATCCCTGAGGAGTCTTTAGGCGGGATAACCGGAGACATCAATTCCCGGCGCGGCCGGATTATGGGCATGGAAGTTAGAGGCAGAAGCCAGGTTTTAAAGGCCCAGGTTCCTTTGTCTGAGATGTTTACCTATGCCAATGACCTGCGTTCAATCACCGGCGGAAGAGGGATGTATACTATGCGCTATTCGCATTACGAAGAGGTTCCTCATAAGACCGCTTTGAATATTATAAATCAATACCAAGCCGCCAAGAAACAAGAGCAGGAAGAATAATTAAATAATGAAGATAGCCGTATTTTCTATTCCCGATATCGTTCTCGGTAAACACAACATCAAGGACAGCCGCCTTGATGAGGTAGATAAGATAACCAAGGCCAAAAAAAAGACATATGTCCAGGTGGATTTAGCGGGCGAGGACGCAGCCTTAGAGGCGGATGCGGTCTTGGTGTTGAGTGACACGTGCACAGACCTAATTTTAAAAGACCTAGAGTTTGTAGAAACGCGCCTGAGCCGCGCCGAAGAAGAACAGGAAAAAATATTATTGAACAAATTAAAAGTCGCTTTAGAAAAAGAAGAGTTTATTTTTAAAGCGGGGTTGACTGAGGAAGAGAAACAGGCGTTATCGCGCTACGGCTTATTGACTAACAGGCCAATTATAGTAGCGCAAAAAGAGGAATTGGCAGACACAGCTAATTTATTATCGAGAGCGTTGAAGGAGAGCGGCTTTATCAGTTTTTTTACCACTGGCGATAAAGAGACGCGTGCCTGGCTGATTCGACAGGGTGCTACTGCCTGGGAGGCCTCTGGAGCAATACATTCTGATATCCAAAGGGGCTTTATCCGCGCAGAAATTATCGGTTTTGCCGACTTTATCCAGGCAGGCGGTGAGGCCCAGGCTAAACAACAAGGGAAGATGCGTTTAGAGCAGAAAGATTACGTGATGCAAGACGCGGATTTGGTTAATTTTCGTTTCAATAAATAATTTTAAGGAGGAAGAGTTGATATGGTTAAAGTAAGACGCGCACTCATCAGTGTATCGGACAAGACAGGGCTAGTGGATTTTGCTAGAGAACTGAACAAATTGGGAGTGGAGATTCTTTCTACAGGCGGAACAGCAAAATTACTAAGGGATAATAATATACAGGTAAAAGAAGTATCTGAATATACGGGCTTTCCTGAGATGCTTGATGGCAGGGTGAAGACTTTACATCCCAAGATACACGGCGGATTACTTGCCTTAAGAGACAATCCCAAACACATGCAAAGCCTGAAGGAACATGATATCGGCCTTATCGATATGGTGGTAGTAAATCTTTATCCATTCGAGAAAACAACGCAAAAACCAAACGTTACAATAGAAGAGGTGATTGAAAATATTGATATCGGCGGGCCTTCTATGTTACGTTCTGCTGCCAAGAATCATAAGGATGTAGCGGTTATATGCGATGCGCGCTACTACAACCGGGTTATTGATGAATTGAAGAAAAATAACGGTGCTTTATCCGGTGGTTTAATGCGTGAGCTTGCTATAGAGGTTTTTGCCTTGACCTGCCGTTATGACAACACCATACATAATTATTTAAAAAATTATTTTAAGACCCAGACGGAATCATCAGGATCCCCGCAAGAATTGAATTTATCTTTTGAAAAAATCCAGGATTTAAGATACGGTGAAAATCCTCATCAGAAAGCGGCATTTTATAAAGAAAGAGGCAAGACCCGCGGCTTGATAAATCTAAAGCAGTTACAGGGAAAAGAATTGTCTTTCAATAATATTTTAGACTTAAATAGTGCTTACGAATTAGTGCGGGAATTTAGCAAGCCTGCTGTAGTGATTGTAAAACACAACAACCCATGCGGCGTGGCAGAAGATGAGACTTTGGATAAAGCTTTTATCGCTGCCTATAAATGCGACCCGCTTTCTGCATTCGGCGGTATAGTGGCATTGAACAGAAAAGTTGACTTTAAAACAGCTAAAGTTATTGCTAGATGCGGTTTTTTAGAGTGTATTATTGCCCCGGGTTTTGATAAAGAGGTAGAGGGTTTGTTTAAAGATAAAAAGAACTTGCGTTTATTGGAGCTGGATGATATTGAGCCGATAGATGAGCCTGAATTGAAACGCGTAAGCGGCGGGCTGCTGCTTCAGGATAAAGATTTAGTAACATTGGATATAAATAATCTTAAGGTGGCTACCATTAAGAAGCCGACCAAAAAAGAATTAGAGAGTCTTATTTTCGGCTGGAAAGTAGCTAAACACGTTAAATCCAATGCAATTGTTTTAACGTGCGGTACAAAGACGGTGGGTATCGGTGCAGGCCAGATGTCTAGAGTCGACTCAGTAAAGATTGCCAAGATTAAAGCAGGGTCTTTAAGCAAAAATTCTTATTTAGCCTCTGATGCATTTTTTCCAAAAGCCGATGCCGTTATAGAAGCAGCGAAAGCAGGCGTAAAAGCCATAATCCAGCCCGGCGGTTCAATATCCGACGCCGAGATAATCAAGGCTTGCGATAAATATAAAATCGCAATGGTCTTCACAGGAATCAGGCACTTCAAACATTAATTAGTAACTCGTAATCTCGTAACTAGTAACTCGTAACTAATAATGAATTTTTGTGCTAATTACTAGTTACAAGTTACTAACTTACTAGTTACTAAAAATGACCTACCCAGAAACCATTCAATACTTAGAGTCTTTTATTAACTACGAAAATATCCCGGATTACCCTTATAAAGAATCACTCAAATTAGAACAGGTTAAGAATTTCTTGGCAGCAATAAATAATCCCCAGGGCAGCTTAAGGTGCCTGCACATTGCAGGCACAAAAGGCAAAGGCTCAACCTGTGTTTTTGTTGCCTATATGTTAAGGCAAGCCGGATATAAAGTTGGATTATACACTTCTCCGCACCTTTTAGATTTTAGAGAAAGAATTAGGATTTTAACTCCAAACTCCAAACTCCAGACTCCAAACCTAGAGTTTGAAGGCATGATTTCAAAGGATGAATTGGTAGATTTAATAAAACAACTGAAACCTGCAATAGAAAAGTATAATCAAAGTTCAGAATACGGCCCGCTTTCTTTCTTTGAGGTTTATACGTCTTTGGCCTTTGTTTATTTTAAAGAAAAAAAAGTTGATTTTGCAGTTTTAGAGACCGGATTGGGCGGTAGATTAGATGCTACTAATGTAGTTAATCCTTTGGCTGCGGCCATAACTCCCATAAGTTATGAACACACACAAAAGTTAGGTAATACATTAAAAGAGATTGCTACTGAGAAAGCAGGAATTATCAAAAATAAAGAATTAGTTGTAATTAGCGCACCGCAGGAGGAAGAAGCCGGGCAGGTTATTAGAACCCGCTGTTTTGAAGTGGGGTCTAGGCTATACGAAGTCAATAAAGATATATTCTGCGATATAAAGAAAGCCGGCTTTGGTGTCAGAGGCATATTTGGTAAATACCCCAATTTAAAGATAAGACTTCCAGGAAAACATCAATTAATAAATGCTACAGTGGCTGTGGGAGTAATTGAGGCATTAAGATTTCATAATATAAATGTAGGTATCGATGCTATAAGAGATGGTCTTTATAATACCATCTGGCCGGGAAGATGCGATGTTGTATCTAGTAACCCTTTAATCGTCTTAGACGGTGCACAAAACATTGCTTCAATGAGGGCATTAAAAGAAACGATTAAAGAAAACTTTAAATATAAAAGATTAATTCTTATCTTAGGCATTTCTAGCGACAAAGATGTAAAGGGGATATGTAATGAAATTTATGATTTAGCAGACGAGATTATTTTAACTAAGGCCGATAATCCTCGTGCTACTGAACCAGAGATATTAGCTAAATATTTTTATGGCAAAGAAGTGTATATAACGGATAATACGCAAGAAGCAAAGGCACAAGCTTTGTGCCTTGCTAAAAAAGAAGATTTAATTTTGGTTTGCGGTTCGTTATTTGTGGTAGGTGAATTCAGAAATGGTTAAGCACGATATTAATGATACTATTGCCGCAATTGCTACAGGAGTTGGAGAGTCGGGTATTGGCATTGTGCGCATAAGCGGGAAAGACGCATTAGCTGTTGCAGATAGAATTTTTGTTTCTCGCGACAGGAAAAATCCCTCGACTTTTAAGACTTATACTACGCATTACGGATGGGTGGCGGCGGGATCAAAAGTTATTGATGAGGTAATCTTAACTGTAATGCGCGCTCCTAAATCTTACACCAAAGAAGATATTATAGAGATAAACTGCCATGGAGGTATCTTAGCCTTGCGGGAAGTTTTAGATTTGGTTTTAGAAAATGGCTGCCGCTTGGCTGAGCCCGGAGAATTTACCAAACGCGCATTCTTAAACGGAAGGATTGATTTAGCACAGGCTGAAGCAGTTTTAGATATCATTCATGCCAAGACAGATTCCGCTTTAAAGATAAGTATTGAACAATTACGCGGAGCCTTATCTTCTCAGATAAATAAGATCAGGAAGGTTTTATTGGATATCCTTGGACTATTAGAGGCAAATATTGATTTTCCCGAAGAAGAAATTAGTCATATCAATTCAAAAGAAATCTTACAAAAACTAAACACCATAAATAATGAATTAAAAGATATTCTCGATACTTCAAAGCAAGGCAGAATATTTCGCGAAGGTATAAATGCGGTAATCTGTGGTAAACCCAATGTAGGGAAATCCTCGCTTTTAAATGCCCTTTTAAAACAAGAACGCTCTATTGTTACACCACTTGCTGGCACAACGCGGGATACGATTGAAGAAATTATCGACATAAAAGGTATCCCCATAATAATCGTAGATACCGCTGGTATTATTGAACCGCGGGATTTAATAGAAAAGAAAGCGATTCAACGCTCAAGAAGGTATATTGATTTAGCAGATTTAGTAATTTTATTATTTGATGGCAGCAAAAGACTTACTAAAGAAGATGAGGCCCTCATGAAAAGAATAAAAAGAAAAAATACTCTCGCAATTATAAATAAAATAGATTTAAAACAGAACATCGAAAAAGGCAGGATTCAGAGAAGATTTAACCAAGTAATTAATATATCTGCAAAGAAACTTAAGAATATAGATTTACTTGAATCTGCAATTGCAAACTTAGTCTATAACGGTAAGATTAGTCATTCTGAGCCGATAATGGTCAGTAATCTTCGGCACATTGAGGCAATTAAAAGAACACAAAAACTTATTGCCGAGGCCCTTAATTCCTTGGATAATAAATTATCATTAGAGTTTGTTGCCCAGGATATCAAGGACGCCTTAGGACACCTGGACGATATATTGGGTAGGAGGTTTTCAGAAGATTTATTAGATAAGATATTTTCGGATTTCTGTATCGGTAAATAAATGGAGGTAGAATGGATAAGAGAAAAATCGAAAAAGCAGTCAGAGAGATATTACAGGCAATAGGCGAAGACCCGAAAAGAAAGGGTATTTTAAATACCCCTGCGCGCGGGGCAGAAATGTATGAAGAGATATTCTCAGGGTTAAAACAAGACCCCCAAAAAGAGCTGGAAGTTATTTTAGACCAGACACACGAAGAGATAATCTTGCTTAAGGGGATTCCGTTGTATTCAGTATGTGAACACCACCTCCTCCCCTTTATTGGTAAAGCTCACATTGCTTTTATCCCTAAAGGAGGCCGCGTCACAGGATTAAGTAAGTTAGCCCGCGTGGTAGATATTTTATCAAAACGTCCCCAAGTTCAGGAGAGGCTTACTACTCAAAT
>JAUYDQ010000050.1 GCA_030691725.1 Candidatus Omnitrophota bacterium | reverse complement strand
ATATAGTTTCTAAAGAAAAACTTTTAATTCAATACCAGGGCATCCTTTGTTTTAATCGTAAGGATGCCCTGTTTATTTTGTGATATAATAAGGCGTATGAACGATATAAAGGATTTAACCCCGAAGGAACTGGAGCAGGTTTTGCTAAGTTGGAAACAAGAGAGTTTCCATGCCAGACAGATTTTCTCCTGGATATACAAAAAAGGAGTTACGGATTTTGATGCGATGAGTGATTTGCCTTCGGATTTAAGAGCGCGCCTGAAGGAGGGCTTTTATATATTGAGTTTAAACTTAATTAAAAGGATTGAATCCCATGACGGCACAGAGAAATCTCTTTTCAAATTAAAAGATGATAATCTTATTGAAGCTGTTATTATTCCTGCGGAGAAAAGGATTACGGGCTGTATCTCTACGCAAGTGGGATGTAAGTTTGCTTGCCGTTTTTGCGCCAGTGGAAAATTCGGCTTTAAAAGGAATTTAACGAGTTCAGAGATGATTGAAGAGGTGTTATATTTAAAGAATAACTCTCAAGGCAGGAAACTCACCCACCTTGTATTTATGGGTATCGGTGAACCGCTGGATAATTATGATTTTGTGATCAAGGCAATACGCATTATAAATTCACCTCATACCTTTAATATCGGCGCCAGAAGAATTACTATCTCTACCTCCGGGGTTATTCCTGCGATTAAGAAATTATCAGGTGAGGGTTTACAGATAGAGTTATCAGTATCATTACACGCTGCGGATGATAAGACTCGTTCAAAGCTCATGCCTATAAACAAAATTTATCCTGTAAAAGATTTAATCGCTGCCTGTCGAGAATATATCAGAAAGACGAACCGCCAGATAACCTTTGAGTATGTTTTAATTAAGGATATAAATTCTGGATTGCAAGATGCGCTAAAATTAAGTAAAATATTAAAGGTCCCCAACTGTAAGGTTAATCTTATCCCTTGTAACGCTATAAAAGAACTCAAGGTGCAACCACCCGAAGATACAGAGGTTTCATCATTTAGAGATTACCTCTTAAAATCCGATATAAATGTTACCCTAAGAAGGCCGCGTGGCCAGGATATTGAAGCAGCCTGCGGGCAATTGAGATTAAGATATGCTAAAAAATAAACTTTTGGTTATTGCTTTATTAGGTTATAGCGTTATAGCGTTATACGGTTGCGCCAAGAGAGAGATAAAGAATATAGATTCAAAAGGCAAAAATATCGTTTGCTTTGGCGATAGCATTACCTTCGGATACGGCGCAGAACCGGGAGGAGACTACCCTTCAGCATTAACCAAGATGACCAGCATTCCGGTAATCAATGCGGGTATAGATAGCGATACTTCTACGGAGGCGTTAAAACGGATTAAATCCGATGTATTAGACAGAGATCCGCTTTTGGTAATCGTTGAATTCGGAGGAAATGATTTCTTAAGAAAAATCCCTCAAGAGGTAACCTTAAATAATATGAGAGAAATAATAGATACAATTCAGACGCAAGGCGCAATGGTAGCGGTGGTGGATATAAGTACAGAGATGATTCTTAAACAATACCGCTCGGCATTTTATAATCTTGCCAGAGAAAAAGGGGCAATATTTATTCCGAGCATATTGAGCGGTATAATTACTAATCCGCGCCTAAAGAGCGATTTTATACATCCTAATGCCGATGGATATAATGTAATTGCCCAGCGTATTTATCGCGTAATAACGCCCTACCTCAATGAGAATCTCCTTACCAAGAAACTCGCAAGATAATCCAAAGATAATCCAGTAGATATTTAGATTGCAATAAGTTAAGGGATTACTACTGATTTTGTGTGGGATTTGGGGTTATGGTGCCGAGGGAGGGAGTTGGACCCTCACGAGGTTGCCCTCAACAGCTTTTGAGAGTCAAAAATCGTTCAGCAATTTTTCTCTTGCGATTTAAAGAAGGTAAATCAGGCTTATAGTAAAGCCAGCGGAGTAGCTTAACCGATTCTTTCTTAGCAAACCTTAGCGTCCAAGCAGGTACGCACCGTTTATTTTTAAGCCAAGAGTTTAATGCTCCGTAAATGTTTAATTCTTTTTTAAGAGTTTTTCTTATCCATTCTAGGTTTTTATACGAAGCGGAATTTAACGCAGTATAAATACGCTTATATGTATATCGCCGTCCCTTGTAAACAATATATTTATCTATATAAGTAAATATCGAACCATCTCCATCCACATATCCACGCAAAAAATCTCTAAAGTATATCATAGGTATTTTTATTTTTTTTAAATGATATGTTTTGTTAGGCATTAACCCTAAACTTAGTAACCAATTATAAAATTTTACATTACTAAACTGCAAATGGTAAGATTTCTTAGCGGTTGTGTGTGAATTTGATTTTTTGCAGATTTCATTCTTTAATGAAAGGCATTTTTTAAAGGTTTTTAATAATTGTAAGTCTGTAGAAGTAAAATCAATGTGTCTTTTATCTTTGGAAAGGGATCCATCAGTGGTAATAAGCCCTATTGCATAAGCAATTTGGGGAGTCCATTTATATGTAATATTTTGGTTCATAATTAAATGCCGGAGAAGGGACTTGAACCCCCATGAGGTTGCCCTCGGCAGCTTTTGAGGCTGCTGCGTCTGCCATTCCGCCACTCCGGCGTAGTCAATTAGAAGTTGACGCAAGTTATTTTATATTCTAAAATAGCAGAGGTCAACAGTTAATTCGCATAAACAAGCGGGTCAATAGTCTATAGACCCGATAGTTTTTTAATTGAATTGGGGCTGTAGCTCAGCTGGGAGAGCACTTGCATGGCATGCAAGGGGTCAGGAGTTCGATCCTCCTCAGCTCCACTTAATTTTTCTGAATAAAAGGACGGATAATTTCCGTCCTTTTATTTTATAAGTTATTGACGCTGATTTCAACGAGGAGTATAATTTAAATACTATGATCCTAGGTGTGCATGTAACAGGCGCAG
>JAUYDQ010000080.1 GCA_030691725.1 Candidatus Omnitrophota bacterium | reverse complement strand
TTAGCTACATGGCTCTCCACAAAGATTGGGAAGCGAAACACCTTTTTAATCACCGTTTCCATTTCCATCATCGGTTACGCTTTAAAATGGATAGGGTATAACCCTGATCATCCATACCTACTGCTGATTGCTGCGCCGTTTATTGCATTCGGCCTGGGATCGCTCTTCACATTGGTTAGTTCCATGGTAGCCGATGTTTGTGACTTTGACGAACTTCTCACCGGCACACGCAGAGAAGGTATGTTTGGTGCTATTTACTGGTGGATGGTAAAACTAGGATTAGCGATTTCATCGCTTCTCTCCGGGATCCTCCTGAATGTAACCGGCTTCAATATTGCATTAGGGGCTAACCAGTCGGTTAGCGCTTTATTCTGGATGAGGATATGTGATATCGGTATTCCGATTGTGACCTCTTTAATTGCTATTTTCGTTATTGTGACTTTTGACATCTCAGAAGCTAAGGCATATGACATTCGTGCGCAGGTCGAAAGGCGAAGAGGAGAAAGACGAAGCGAAGAAAGACGAATAGAAGAAGAAAGGCGAAGAGGAGAAAGACGGGATTAGGGTTAATATATCAAAACGCCAAAAATAATAAAATGAAACATAAGAAATTAACAAATTTAGTTTTAACTTTTGGTTTTGCATTTTGCTTGTTGACACTTACTCCTGGCGGCTTGTATGCAGAAGAAGGCAATCCCGCTTCAGCAGGGCTTATCGACAAGGCCTGGGAGGCGCACGGAAAAAGAGACATCGAAAATACTTTTAAATACACCCAACAGGTTATAGATCTATACAAAGATGAGGCAGACAGGCTTCAGGCGTCTTTAACGGCGCTCCCGAAGAACAAAGATGAAATTGAACAGGCAGCGGTTTTAAATAATGTAGCCACAGCTTATTTTATCCAGGCAGAGAGTTTAATGCGGCAGGAGAAGTTGGAAGAGGCAAAGAAAATTTTTAAAATAATTATTGAAAAATACTATTATGCGCAGGCCTGGGACCAGCGCGGTTGGTATTGGCAGATTGCCGAAACATCCAGACAGAGCATAAAAAAAATAGAAACCGGCTCTATCGAGATAGAAAAAAAGAAAAAGGTAAGTCAAATTCCTACAAATATAGTTTTATATGATCCTGGAAAGGAAGATTTTCTTGTAGATTATGAAAAATACGGAGAATTTAAAAATATAGGGACAAAGGAGTATCGGTATATAGTAAAAGACCAGGAAGGGCTAACGGCGGCAGTAGGTGAAGGGATATACCCTAATACTACTTCTGTAAGATGGGACCCTGAATTTAAAAAAGCGCAAAAAGAAAAGAGACTGGAAGCCAGCCACTGGGACCTGCTGCAGTCGCCGGATTTAGAGGCTGCGTTCTTAAAGTGGGCCACTTCTTCTGAACCGCCGGGGGTGAAGTTATTTTACACGGGTTTAATTTTAGAAAAGTCCGGCTTGATAAAACATGCCATCAAATGCTATTATGCCATTGTGGTGCATTTCCCGGGGAGTTTCGGCTGGACCTATTGGCATACGCCTTGGTCGGTGAGCCAGGCAGCCATTGCCAAGATAAATTTTCTCCTGCGCCATAATCCAAGTTTAGGCTACAGGTTAGTGGATGCGGATATCCGTATAGTTAACGGATACGATAATGATGTCTCTAACGATATTGTGATTACTAACCCGGGCAGGTTTGCGAAGGAGGGCCTTTTAGAGAAATTGACACCCAAGGCCCCCCCTTCTAAAGAATCGCGCCGGATAAAAAGGCGCGTGGGCAAAGGCACGGTTCATCTTGTGCAATACGCAAACGGCCACTGGCAGCTCTTGGTCAATAATAAACCTTATATCATTAAAGGGATTACCTATACGCCGACAAAGGTAGGAGAGTCTCCCGATGAGGGGACCATGACCAACTGGATGGAGGATGATTTTAACCGTAACGGCAGGATTGACGGCCCTTATGACGCCTTTGTAGATAAAAATAGAAATAACCTGCAGGATAAGGATGAACCTGATGTGGGTGATTTCCACTTAATGAAAGAAATGGGGATAAATACAATAAGATGGTACCACCAGCCTTTCAAAGCTAATAAAGAACTCCTACGCAATCTTTATAAGAACTATGGGATTAGGGTAATTATGGGTGATTTCTTAGGTAAATATGCCTTGGGTTCCGGCGCAACGTGGTATCCTGGCACAGACTATAATAATGAAGAACATAAAAAAAATATGATAGAGTCGGTAACCCGGATGGTTTTGGAATTTAAAGATGAGCCGTTTATATTGTTCTGGCTTTTGGGTAACGAGAATGTCTATGGTTTTGCCTGTAATGCCAACAAAGAACCGGATGCGTATTTTAAATTTGTTAATGAAGTGGCTAAGGCAATCAAAGCTATAGACCCTCAACATCCCGTGGCTATTTGTAGTGGCGATACCTTATTTCTGGATAAATTTGGTAAGGACTGTCCGGACATTGACATATTTGGCACGAATGCTTATCGGGGAGATTATGGTTTTGGTTTTCTTTGGCGACAGGTAAAAGAAGAAGCGGATAAACCCGCGTTTATTACGGAATTTGGCTGTCCGGCTTATGCTGAAGGCAGGACTCCAGATGAAGCGGAAGATCTGCAAGCAGAATATCATCGAGGAGCATGGGAAGATATTGAGGACAATATGGCATTCCACGGGGGAGGAGGTAATGCAATAGGCGGTGTTGCCTTTGAGTGGTTAGATGAATGGTGGAAGGCTTATGAGCCGTCAATACATGATACTAAAGGGTTATTTACCGGGCCGTTTCCCGATGGCTATATGCATGAAGAATGGTTAGGAGTCTGTAGCCAAGGCGATGGTAAATTAAGTCCCTTTCTAAGACAATTACGTAAATCGTATTATATGTATAAAAAGATGTGGAGGTAGAAAAAAGGGAGGTGTAAAAAATGAAGAAGTTATTAGTTGTCTTGTTAGCATTGGTTTTGATGATGCCAATTTGTGCGTTGGCCCAGGAGCAAACCACTGCTAAACCCAAAGAATTTATGGTCTATACGGATAAGAATGCCCGCGATAACCACTATATTCCTTCGGGTTGGATGGGCGATTACGGAGATGTTAAATTAAATGATCAATCGATGGATAATCCCTATTCAGGTACAACCTGTATCCAGTTTATTTATACTGCCAAGAAATCACAGGACAAAGGCTGGGCAGGTATCTACTGGCAGAATCCGGCAAACAACTGGGGTTCAAAAAAGGATGGTTTTGATTTAACCGGTATGACCAAACTTACCTTCTGGGCGCGCGGGGCAAAGGGCGGTGAGGTAATTCAGAAATTTATGGTGGGCGGCATTAAGGGCCTTTATCCAGACTCTGCAAGCGTTGAAGTTGGTCCAATTGAACTCACTGATACCTGGAAACAATACACCATTAATCTTGCCGGTAAGGATCTTGCTTACATCAACGGTGGTTTTGGCTGGGTTACTAATGCAGACCTATGTCCGGAAGGTGCAAGCTTCTATCTCGATGATATAAAATTTGAAGCAGACACTACCATGAAACCTGAAACTAAAAAACAGGAGAATGTACCCTTCTATGTGTTTGCAGATAGAGGCTCAACGACTAATCACTTCATCCCTTCAGGCTATATGGGCGATTACGGGGACATTAAGCTGGACAATGCCTCCAAAGAGGACCCTTATTTAGGGGATACCTGCATCAAGATAATTTACACCGGCAAGGTCACTCAAGGTGCACGCTGGGCAGGTATATACTGGCAGAATCCCGCCAATAACTGGGGGGCGGTGGACACAGGCTATGATTTATCCAAAGCCACCAAGCTCACCTTTTGGGCGCGCGGTGCTAAAGGTGGAGAGAGAATTGAGGAATTCAAGGTGGGAGGTATTATGGGCGAGTTTTCTGACTCAGATACTGCCGCCATCGGCCCGGTTGTCCTGAACAAAGAATGGACACAGTATACCATTGATTTAAAAGGCAAAGATATGTCTTACATCATCGGCGGTTTCTGCTGGACGACAAATATCGACGTTAATCCTGAGGGCGCAAGCTTTTATCTAGACGAGATTAAGTACGAATAATCGTTAAGCTCGTTACGCTAAAAAACGGTTCTAATATTAATTGAGAACCGTCCCCTCATCATAATAGCTACCCAAAGTGAAGAAGATATTTCTTATTTTTGGACTACTGGCTTTGATCGCCGGATTTCTTTTGATTCTTTTGGTCAAAGTAGCTCTAGAGCCTAAGCCAAAAGTATATCTCCAGAAACTGAAAAGCGGACATTATCAGTTAATAGTAGACCGCAAACCTTACATTGTAAAAGGCGTCTGCTATAGCCCCATACCCATTGGCTCAAGCCACGAATATGACTGGTGGTCAGATCCTCATACTCCTTGGATTGTAGAC
>JAUYDQ010000045.1 GCA_030691725.1 Candidatus Omnitrophota bacterium | reverse complement strand
GGCCCTGATGGTTCAAGTCATCAAGCCTTGGAAGACGTTGCACTTATGCGCGTCATACCGAATATGAATATAATTGTCCCCTGCGATGGGCCGCAAACCAGCGATGCAATTAAAGCTGCAGCAAACACTAATGGGCCGTTTTATGTGCGCCTGGGAAGGCCTAAGGTGGCCACAATTGAGAATAAGCCTGAATTTAAGCTTGGCAGAGCGCAGGTTTTAGCTGAAGGCAATGACCTCACTATCGCCGCCTGCGGCATTATGGTGGGTGAGGCGCTTGTCGCTGCAAAAAATCTTCTTACTAAAGGTATAAGAGCGCGCGTAATTAATGTGCATACCATAAGGCCAGCAGATTCCGCGACCATATTAAAGGCGGCAAAAGAGACAGCCGGAATTGTCGTCTGCGAAGAACATACTGTTATAGGGGGCCTGGCCTCAAGCATTGATGAGATAGTAGCGGAGAATTATCCCACCAGAATTGTGCGGGTAGGCATAAAAAATAGATTTGGCCAGTCAGGAGAATCGGCTGACCTGTTAAAAGAATATAATCTCACAAGCCTTGATATAGAAAAGGCAGCTTTAGCTTGTGTCACCTCGGAGTGTAAGTAAGCTGTTCCCTCTTTTTGCGCTGCATTCACGTGAATACATTAACACTTAATTCCTACGCTAAATTAAATCTTTACTTAGAAGTCCTGAACAAACGTAAAGACAACTACCATAATATAAAGACAATTTTTGAACGTATTGACCTCGCCGACAAAATAATCCTGAAATCCCGCCGAGATAAAAAAATAAATATAACCTGTAACGTAACCGCTGTGCCACGGGATAATACCAATCTTGCCTGGCGTAGCGCCAAATTATTACAGGATAGCTTTAATATTGATAAGGGCGTGGATATTAAAATAATAAAGCGTATCCCCGTCGGTAGCGGCCTAGGCGGCGGGTCAAGTAATGCCGCTAGCGTACTTTTAGGTTTAAATAAACTTTGGAAACTGAATCTCGCTGAGAATAAACTCGCAGGATTGGCCGGAAAATTAGGTTGCGATGTCCCTTTCTTTATTTATAATAGTCCATTTGCTCTGGGAGAAGCGAGGGGTGATAAGATAAAGCCATTAAAGGCGCTCTACTCTGTGCGGCTTTGGCATATTCTGGTTGTGCCTAATATAGAGGTCTCAACCGCCGCTATATATAAAAGATGGGATAAATACTTCAAGACTTTTAAATTGACAGTGCCAAGATATAATGTTAATATAATGAATTTAGCATTAAAGAAAGGTAACTTTCCATTGATAGGCGATGCCTTGTTTAATAGTTTAGAGCCCGTTACTGCTGTATTGTACCCTCAGATAGATGCTATAAAAGAGAGACTTATCCAGCTGGGAGTGAAATCAATTTTGATGTCCGGCAGCGGACCGGCAGTGTTTGGCATTGTTTCTTCACGAAAGGAGGCCCTATCTTTATACGGACAACTAAAGACGGATAGTTCTTTTGGTGAGGTTTTTGTCAGTCGGACACAGTAAAAAAATCTTGCAGCAAGGAGGTAAACTTATGGAGATAACTGAGGTTAGTGTTTTCTTGAAGGATTCTCCGGATAAAAAATTAAAGGCATATGTCACTGTAACTTTTGATAATGCCTTTGTGGTCAGGAATATAAAAGTAATAGAAGGCACAAACGGGCTTTTTATTGCTATGCCCTCGAGGAAGATAAAACAATCTTGTCCGAAGTGTGGTTTTAAGAATGAGTTGCGTTCCAAATATTGTAATCAATGCGGAGCAGCACTGCCTGCAGCGCTTCAGACGGCAGGCCATGAAGCCAGCGCCCTATTGGAACATAAAGATATTGCCCATCCCATAACTCAGTCTTTCAGAGAATATCTGCAAAAGAGAGTCTTAGAAGCATACGAGCAGGAAAAAACAAAAGGTTCTGGTAGCGTTGGGCAGACGATATAAACCAAAACTGACAAGAAAATCGCTTCGCGATAACTTTTAAATAATTTTCAGTGGTTAGGAAAGTGTTTCATACTTTCCTATACCATAAAATAATCTTTGGGACGTCGTCCAATGGTAGGACACGAGAATTTGGGTCTCGCTATTGTGGTTCGAATCCACACGTCCCAGCAAGATTCCACCTCGTAGGTGGAAAAAAGGTTTTAATAATGAATAAAAATATTGCAGTCATAATTTTAGCTGCCGGTAAAAGCGTAAGGATGAAGTCAGGTATCCCGAAAGTCCTGCATCCTATCTGCGGCAGGCCTTGCTTAAGTTATGTTTTGGATTTGGTTTATGTTTTAAAGATAAAAAAGGCCATTGACGTCTTGGGGCACAAGCATCAAGATGTTAAAAAATTACTTAAACCAGGCATAAAAGTTGTGATACAGAAAAGGTTTGCAGGTACCGCTGATGCGGTAAAAGAAGCCATGCCGTTATTAAGAAACTTTAAAGGTACAGTCCTGGTTCTTTACGCGGATAATCCTTTATTAAAGAAAGAAACTATAAAGAAACTATTAGAGCATCATCTAAAAAATAATTTAGATGCAACTCTCCTGACCGCTAAAATGGATAAACCCTCCGGTTATGGT
>JAUYDQ010000119.1 GCA_030691725.1 Candidatus Omnitrophota bacterium | reverse complement strand
GGAGTTAATAAATAATTCTTTCGCATATTAAGCTCCTTGTCCACAAAGGACAACACCCGCGCAATTCCAATAAGCGCGGGGTGTCTTGTTTAACTAAGTTATCATTTTTTCTTAGTTACAATTACTTCATCTACAAGCCCGTACTCTCTTGCTTCTTCGGCGGACATAAAGTAATCGCGGTCTGTATCCTTTTGAATCTTATCCAATGGCTGCTTCGTATGCAGAGAAAGAATTTCATTTATCTGGTCACGCAATTTTAAAATTTCTTTGGCATGCCGGGAAATATCCTCAGCCGCTCCCTGGATTCCTCCCCAGGGCTGATGAATCATAACCCGCGCATTCGGTAAAATAAAGCGCTTACCTTTTGTACCCGCGCACAAAAGCAGCGCTCCCATACTGGTTGCCTGGCCCACGCAATAAGTAGCTACATCAGGCTTCACAAACTGTAAGGTATCGTATATTGCCAGGCCTGCGGTTACTGAACCGCCAGGAGAATTGACATAAATATTTATATCTTTATGCACATCCTCCATCTGTAAAAATAGCATCTGAGCAATGAGCAAATTTGCTACATTATCATCGATGGGAGTACCAATAAAAACAATGCGGTCTTTAAGTAAGCGCGAATAGATATCATAGGCCCGCTCATAACCGCGTGATGTCTGCTCAATAACCATAGGTACTAATGTCTGCATCTTAGCACTCATTATTCACCTCCATATTTTGAAAGTAGCAAGTAGCGAGAAACGAGTAGCGAGTTTTTCTCTCTACTCTCTAGTTGTTACTCTCCGTCCAATTTGCTTGACTTAACAAAAACTCCATTACCTTACGAGGCATATGGTCATCTAAGGGAATATTCTCTTTTTTAGCAATTGCAGCCAGGACCAGATAAACCTTTACCTGGCTTTTGGCTTCAGGCTCTAACTGCTGGATTATCGTTTTCTCCTGTTCTTCGATTTTTTCACGCGGCATGCCTTTTAATGCCAGATCTAATTTAGCTTGCCTTACTAAATCCTGTAATTGCCTGTTAACCAAGGATTGCGGCAATTTAAAATCCAGGCCGGTAGTAATACTCTCTATGATTTCCTTTTCTATTTTTTGCCTTTGCAGGTTTTCTTCCTGAAGGTAAATCTGTTTCTCCATTGCTTTCTCTAATTCGGAAAAGTTCGGATAACCTAAGCTCCTCGCAAAATTATCGTCTATAACATCTATTTTTCTTGCAACTTTTAGGGAATCAATATTGCGTTTTATCATAGAGGCGTCAACTTCAATTTTTTTATAACTAACCTTAATGCCTTTATAATTCTTAACCGGAACTTCAGGACTTATCTCGACCTCGGCCTTGAAAGAAAGGGTTGTTCTATCTAATTTCACATCAGATATATTAGGCAATTCTATAATCTCAAGCCCTTCTTTGTCGATTGCCTGATTATAAAGTTCAGGGATTAATTCCTTCATTACAAGTTCCTGCGCATGAGAGGAATATTTCTTTTCTAAAATATCCCGCGGTGCATGTCCGGGCCTAAAACCCGGGATCTTCGCTTCTTTTGAGATTTTGTTAAAAACATCATCAAATTTATTTTTGACGATATCGCCGCTTACTTCAATACTAATTTCCCTTTTATTGCTATCTAATTTTTTAACTTCTGTTTTCATGCCTCCCCCGCTTACATTTTGAACTTTTCACCCAGATATATTTCCCGCGCCTGAGGATTATTGATGAGGTCATCGGCTGAACCCGAAATAAGGATCCTTCCATCAGCGATTAAATAAGCCCTGTCTGTTATGGATAGCGTCTCTCTGACATTATGGTCAGTAAGTAAAATACCCAAGCCTTTATCCCTTAATTCTTTGATAATTTCCTGTGCCTCGTTAACTACAATAGGGTCAATTCCGGAAAAGGGCTCGTCTAAAAGTATAAAAGAAGGATTGGTGACTAATGCGCGCGTAATCTCCAGACGTCTCCTTTCCCCGCCCGATAAAGTATAAGCCTTGCTTTTGGCAAGGCGGGCGATATTCAATTCTTCGAGTAAACTCTCTAACCTGTGTTTTCTTTCCGCTTTACCTATAGGTAACGTCTCTAAAATAGCCATGATATTTTCTTCAACGGTAAGTTTTCTGAAGATAGACGGCTCCTGAGAAAGATAACCTATGCCAAAACGCGCACGTTCATGGATAGGTAGAGAAGTTATATCATAATTATCGAATATAATAGAGCCGGCATTAGGCGGGATGACGCCAACAACCATATAGAATGTGGTGGTTTTACCTGCGCCATTGGGCCCTAGCAATCCTACTATCTCACCGCGCTTAACAGAGAGGTCCACGCCTTTTACTACTTCTCTGCCGTCATAGGATTTAGATAAACCTTTAATTTCCAAAAGATGCATTTATATCCTCCCCAGAATATATAATCAATTTGGGTTTACCCGAAAGGATAATCTTTTTATCCAAGGCGCTGTAAATTGCCTCATCACTATAGGAGACATTTTCTCCCCGCGTAATCTTAACATTACCCCGCGCAACAATCTTATCTATTTTACTACCCATAGCGCTACCACCCAAAGCGCTACTCACATCCGAGTCTGCCTTTTTTGAACCGGAAGTATCTTCACCTCGACCTGCTTTCCCAAAATAGACATCCATTATGTCGCTTTGAATTAAAGCATCCTGGGTATCTACTTTGACATTATTATTAAAGGTAGCAATATTTTTATCATAATCTATCTGGAGCGGCCCGTCGCAGGTAATCACGATCTTTTTCTTGTCACTGGGCTCTTTGCTCTTTCCATCAGTTTCAGGATTAATATTTACGGTAACATCTTTCTCAAGGCTCACTTTTTTTAAATTGGGCTCTCCATGGGCGCCGCTTGCCGTAGTAACCATATTGCCTCTTTCTATATTAACCACGTCTTTGGTAGTAACAAGCTGATTCTTCCTATCCCAATCTAAGGAATCTGTGGTTAATTTAGCTCCGGTTGATGTGGTAATTACCACATTTTCTTCGAGGTGTACCTTACCCTGCGCTTTATCAAAATCTCCTTTTTTAGCAGTAAGCTTAATATCCTCTTCTTTGCCATAGAGATTACCGATTACATCTTTAA
The DNA here is from genome assembly GCA_030691725.1 of Candidatus Omnitrophota bacterium. Taxonomy (GTDB): domain Bacteria; phylum Omnitrophota; class Gorgyraeia; order Gygaellales; family Profunditerraquicolaceae; genus UBA1562. The sequence goes on along the minus strand of JAUYDQ010000119.1, from coordinate 1,031 downwards.
GTTTTACTACATCTTGGAATATATCCGCGGATTTTCCCGATAGGTCCCAGCTTTTCTTGCCTTTTTCACTAAAGCTGGCTAAAGAGAAATCCATAATCTGTTGGTCTGATTCCTGCGCGTTCTGGTCTTGAGCAAATATGTTGCAGGTTAATAACAAAAAGGTTAAAAATGTTAAAAAAGTTTTAAGAACCATAAAGTCCTACGATTTCTTCCCATTTACCTTGTGCCTTAAGGATTAATTCTGTCACTTCGCGCACTGCACCGCGTCCGCCGTGTCTTAAGGTAATGTAAGCTGCTGCCTGTTTTATCTCTGGTGCAGCATTAAATACTGCAATAGGAAAACCTACTTTCTTCATCAGGCATAAATCCACTAAATCATCTCCTACAAAACATACTTCTTCGGTATTGACCTTGTATTTCTTTAAGATTTTTTCTAAAACGGATGTTTTAGGTGAGATATTTTCAAAGACTGCCTCAACCTGCATATCGCGGGCACGCGGCCTTATTGCCCAGGAGCCTTTGGCAGTAATCAGTATAGTTTTTATTCCTGCCTTCTTTAAACAATAAACACCTAATCCGTCATGCACATCGAAAAACTTCATATCGCGTCCTGAAGAATCATAAATGATCCTCCCATCCGTTAAAACACCGTCTACATCAAGGAGTAATAACTTAATCTTTTTGGCTTTCTCTATCAATTCTTCTTTAATATCCATTGGATTTTATCGCACCTGGTGCAAGATTAGGTTCACAGACGGTGCGAGATTAGCTTTGCACCAGGTGCAATCTTAAAATGCAATCTTAAAAATAAAGCAAGTGCCCGATTGGGTTCGCACCAGGTGCTAAACTAGCCCCGCCTTTAATAAGTCCTGCACATCCAAAAGCCCGATTGGCCGATGGTTCTTATCTACTACCGGCATCTCATCAATCTTCTTTTCCTGCAGGATATGCATAGCCTCTGCGGCCAATTTATCCGCGGTAATCGCTAAGGGATTTCTGGTCATTATTTCTTTAATTTTTAGTTTAGGCAA
>JAUYDQ010000095.1 GCA_030691725.1 Candidatus Omnitrophota bacterium | reverse complement strand
CGCGGGGATAATCTACATTAAGAAGATATTCAAAGGTTTTCTCAATAGTGCGTTCAAAATTTTTTACGGGGATAATAATGGAAACGATAGGATCCAATGACGCCATTGTCCTCCCTCCTCTTTGCCCACAAGGCAACACCCGCGCAATTCCAATAAGCGCGGGGTGTCTTGCCTACCAGATTATTCCATCTCCATCAAATACAGGGCCTTCTTTGCAGACGCGTTTAAAGCCTTCTTTTGTATTCACTACACAGCCTAAGCATGCACCGATTCCACAGGCCATATGCTCTTCTAGGGAGAGTTGCGCCGGAATCGTATGCTTTTTAGAAATCTTGGCGATCTCCTTTAACATTGGTTTAGGGCCGCAGGCATAAATGGTCGATAGTCTATAGTCGATAGTCGAGAGTACTTCTTTTAGCAATTCGGAAGCGTAACCTTTAAAGCCTTTTGAGCCGTCATCGGTGGCGATTTTAACTTCGCAACCTAAATTTTTAAGTTCTTTCTCACATAGAATCTGGTCTTTTGTTTTAGCGCCGATCAGAACTACCACTTCTAACTTGTGACGGGAGACTCGCGGCTTCAGTAATTTTTCTGCAAGAAAAATTAACGGTGCAATACCCATGCCACCGGCAACTAAGACAGATAGCGGATAGCGTATAGCGGATAGCGGATAGTTAAACCCGTTACCCAAAGGCCCGATAACGTCTAAGTATTCACCCGTCTTTCTGCGCGATAAGATCTCCGTGGCTTTGCCCACCACTTCATAAAGGAGCTCTATATTGGCTCCTTTTACTATGTGGATACTAACGGGCCTGCGTAAGAGCGGTTCATAAGTATCATTTACCTTAATATTGAGAAATTGTCCGGGCAAAGACTCTTTGGCTATTTTTGGTGCCCTGAGAACCAAATAGAAATAGTTACCCTTGATTTTCTTATTATAAAGTATTTTTACTCTTACTTGAAGCATCTTTTTTCTGGCTATTGGTGCGTCTGATTAAATAGATAATTAAAAATATGAATACTATACTTGTAGCAAAGAATAATCCTGCGCCCTTAAGAAGGCTTGCCTTTATGCCTGTGTTCTTAAGATCCAACCAGCCTTTCATAAAAAACACAAGCAACAATACTGCTATTATCGAACCGATTTCCTTTTTTAACCAGGATAGTTTTAAGGGCAGGTATTCAGCAATATCCTTTTGTAATATCGCCGGGAGCGAAGGGAGGAAGCGGGGAACCTTTTGCTGATAATCAAGGTAAGTCCCGGGAAACACAGCTAACAGTTTCTTTTCTTCTTTAAATATAAGAAGGGTATAGCGCCAGATAAAAATGCCCAGAAAAATAACCATTACCCACAACCTGAATAGCATCAATACGCTGCCTAATCCGATGAAAAGTATCCCTAAATACATGGGATTGCGCACCAAGGCATAGGGCCCGGCCTGAATCAAAGAATGCCCGCTTTGGGAATGTTCGGATTTATAACCGCGCCCGGAAACCCGTAAGATTTGACCCAAAAGGATAAGCGCAATACCAAATAACTTGGCAAATGCATCCCAGGTAGGCTCCTTTGCGCTACGGAAAAATACGGTGGGAAACAAAATGAGCAATATAATAGCCAAAAAGATAATAATCCCGTTTATCTTAAGACGCCTTTTCATCCTTCGACTCCTTACATTCGCTCAAGGATAGGCCCTCGAGTGAAACCGAATGGGTCATATTTTACTTCTGGCACTTGGGGCAAAAATATGTGCCGCGCCCGCCTAGAGAAATTCTCTTAATCGGACTTTTACAAACCAAGCAAGGCTTCCCCTCCCGATCATAGACTTTATGATACTTAACATAATCACCGGCCTCACCCGATAATTGCAGGTACTGGTCTACAGAAGAACCCTTATGCTCGATCGCCTCATTTAATGTATCCTTTATTTCTTTAAAAAGATTCTCTTTTTCTTTATCTGAAAGGCTCGCCGCAGGTCTTTCAGGATGAATCTTAGCTCTAAAGAGCACCTCTGCAGCATAAAGATTGCCCACGCCTGAAATAAAAGTTTGATTCATCAAAAGCGGCTTTATCTTTGTATTCTTATTGCTAAGCATCTTTTTAAATTCTTCTTCAGTTAAATCAAATGGTTCAGGCCCCAGTCCTTGAATAAATTTTAAATTGTGCCAGTCATCCAAAAGACGCAGTTCCGCAAATAATCTCTGGTCATTAAAATCCAGCGTCTTACCATCGGATAACTTGAAACTGACCCTGCTTTTTCTACCGTCGCCGGGGTATATCAGCTGTCCTGTCATCCTTAAATGAATAACTAAAGCCTTGCCATTAGATAACTCTAAAATTAAGACCTTGGCCTTACGTAAAATGTTTTTAATGCTTACTCCGCTCAGCCCCTTCTTAAACTTATCCACGGAGGGTTGGCGTATTACTGCTGGATTATGTACACATACCTCAGTAATTTTCTTACCTAAAACTGCTTTTTCCAATTCCCGTTTTATGGTTTCAACTTCCGGTAGTTCCGGCATCCTAACACCTATTTACTAACTACTACCTACTATTTTAACCCAGCTCTCTCTTGAGCGCGGTCCATCACTTTCGCAAAAATATATTCCCTGCCAAGTGCCGAATGCCAAACGGCCATCCTCAATAAAAATGGTGAGCGTTGAACCAAAGAGGGAAGATTTGATATGACTGTCGGCATTTCCTTCTGTATGCGCATAGCCTGCATTTTCCGGCACAAGTTTATTTAGCGTATTGATAATATCCCTCCTGACCGAAGGATCGGCATTTTCATTAATGATTAAACCCGCAGTGGTATGCGGACAAAAGACAAAACATATGCCGGCTTTTACCTTGCTTTTAGATACTATTGCCTGAATTCTGTCAGTGATATCAACTAATTCAATGCGGCTATTTGTTTTTATGCTTATCTTTTCCATTCTTTTGGGATTTGGGATTTGGGATTTGGGATTTTAATTTTTTATGGTATTCCTGCAATGACTTTACTCCCAAATCCTTCTTTACCAGCGCCTCAATACCATTTACAGTTGCCTGGGCTCCTGAGATAGTCGTAGTATAAGGTATGTTGTATAAAATAACCTGCGAACGGATTTTCACTTCGTCCTGCCGCGGAATCCTGCCTGAGGACGTATTAATCACTAATTGAATTTTTCCGTCTTTCATCAGGTCTAAGATATTGGGTCTACCCTCGCCAATCTTAGGCAACACCATAATCGCAATATCATTTTTTTCTAAAGCAGTGGCTGTGCCGGAGGTGGCATAGATATGAAAGCCTAAATCATGTAATTTCTTGGCAATAAATACCACTGCCTTTTTATCTTTATCCCTGACGGAAATAAAGACATTGCCTTTGCGCGGCAAGTTTTGGCCTGCGGCAATCTGGCTCTTAATATAAGCACGGCCAAAATCTGAATCAATGCCCATAACCTCACCTGTAGAGTTCATCTCCGGCCCCAGAATAATATCCACGCCTGGGAAGCGGTTAAAAGGAAACACTGATTCCTTAACTGCCACGTGTTTAGGTATAACCTCTTTGGTAAAACCCAAATCTTTCAGCTTTGCGCCCAACATAATCTTGGTTGCTAACTTGGCCAAAGGGACTCCTATCACCTTGGAAACAAAAGGTATTGTCCTTGAGGCCCGCGGATTAACCTCTAATACATAGACTTTATCCTCCTTAACTGCGCATTGCACATTCATTAGGCCTACCATATGCAGCTCTTTTGCCATTTTGTAAGTAGCCTCTCTAATTTTATTCAGTATGTCTTGGGATAAAGTATAGGTGGGGAGCGCCATAGCCGAGTCTCCGGAATGAATCCCTGCTTCTTCAATATGCTCCATAATCCCTCCGATAACAAAAGTTTCGCCATCACCGATCATATCCACGTCTACCTCAATGGCATCCTCTAAAAATTTGTCAAT
>JAUYDQ010000126.1 GCA_030691725.1 Candidatus Omnitrophota bacterium | reverse complement strand
CATAATCCGACGGTAAAAAGAAAAGATAATGGCGTACCGCAGGCGCCTGCAGGCACACTGGCTGTCATTGGTGATTTAAAACAAATGAAGCAAGAGTGGTTGATAGGAACAAGTATGCTGGGTTATGGCGTGACTGTGACTGTGGGTATCGGCGTTCCTATACCTATATTAGATGAAGAGATAGTTAAATATGCGGCAATTCGCGACGAAGAACTTTATGCCCAGGTGGTAGACTATAGTCAGGCCTATCCGCAGATGGTTCCCGGAAGCATCAGTGAAGTAAATTATAGCCAATTAAAATCCGGTAAGATTAGTGTGCAAGGTAAAGAAATACCCACAGGTAATCTCTCCAGTTATTCTAAGGCGCGCGAAATCGCTGAGGAATTAAAATCCTGGATTAAAAAAGGTGATTTTCTTTTGACTGAAGCCGTTGCAGCTTTGCCTGGCGCAGAATCCGGATATACCTTTAAGCCATTAAAAGAAAGGCCTATAGATTAGCAAGGAGAACGAGATGATTTCCAAAAGAATTGTTTTACATTTTCCGCATCGGTTAGTGGACCAACCCATTGTTTGTAAATTGGTTAAGGACTACGACCTGCAGTTTAATATCCTCAAGGCTTATGTTACGCCTCAGGAAGAAGGTCTGATGGTTTTAGAATTAACCGGTGAGGATGCCAATTTTAACAAAGGAATAGAGTATCTGCAGTCCTGCGGGGTAAGAATTCAGCCGTTAAGCCAGGACGTTATCCGCAATGAAACTAAATGTACTGACTGCGGCGTATGCGTGCCTATATGTCCTACTGGTGCGTTAGTAATTGATCTCCTTACGCGCAAGGTCCATTTCTACGATAATAAATGTATTGCCTGTGAACTCTGCGTGAAAATCTGTCCTCCCCGTGCCATGGAAGTGCACTTTTAAAATGAATTTAGAGAAGAAATCAAGCCGTTTAAAAAAAATAATCTCCAATATGGATTCGGTCTTGGTTGCCTTTTCTGGCGGCGTAGATAGTACCCTTTTGCTTAAAGTTGCCTCGACGGTATTACCGCAGGATAAAATTCTTGCGGTTACAGCTTATTCTGCCACTTACCCTAAAGAGGAATTACTATTGGCCAAAGATATCGCCCGTACCTTTGGCGTAAGGCATAAAATAATCAAAACCTATGAATTAGAAGATAAGAGATTTACGGCAAATCCAACTAATCGTTGCTATTTCTGTAAAAAAGAGCTTTTTAGCAGATTAAAAGATATGGCAAAAAAATTTAAGTTAAATTTTGTGGCAGATGCAAGTAACGTATCAGACAGACAGGACTTTCGGCCGGGTAATATTGCCAAGGAAGAATTCAAGATACGTTCGCCGCTTCAGGAGGCAGGTTTTACTAAGGAGGATATCAGAATATTAAGTAAGAAATTGGGGCTGAGTACTTGGAATAAACCAGCCTTGGCCTGTCTTGCCTCTCGGATTCCTTATGGCAAAGAGATTAACCCTCGCATATTAGCGCGGATTAACAAAGCAGAAGAGTTTTTAAGGCAGTTGGGTTTTTTGCAGGTAAGATTAAGGCACTATAACGGACTTTGCCGTATAGAGGTATTTAGAGAAGATATCCCTGCACTTATGCATAAACGCAATTTGATAGTAGAAAAATTAAAAAGATTAGGTTATAATTATGTAACAGTGGATTTAGAAGGTTATCGCACAGGCAGTTTAAATGAGGTAATTAAGAAATGAGAAGAATATATTTAGATTATGCTGCTACCACACCTTGCGACCCGCTAGTTTTAAAGGCAATGGAGCCTTATTTCTTTGAGAAATTCGGTAATCCCTCCAGTATTCATACCGAAGGACAGGAAGCAAAAAGAGCAATTGAAGACGCGCGCGAAAGACTCGCCTCATTTCTCGGTGCAAAGCCTGAAGAGATTATCTTTACTTCAGGCGGGACAGAATCAAATAATTTTGCTATTGAAGGCGTAGCTTACGCCCAAGGAAAGAAGGGTAATCACATTATTACAACTAGCATCGAGCATCATGCCATCACCGAACCCTGTAAATTTTTAGAAAGGAGAGGCTTTAAAGTCACTTATGTGGGTGTAGATAAATATGGTTTAGTTTCGCCTTCAGATATCAAAAAGGCAATTACAGATAAAACTATTCTTGTTTCAGTAATGCATGCGAATAATGAGATTGGCACCATTGAGCCTATTGCTGAGATTGGTAAAATTACGAGGGATAAGGGGATATCTTTTCATACAGATGCAGTTCAGACTGTAGGTCATATCCCGGTTAATGTGGATGATTTGAATGTTGATCTTTTATCTTTATCCGGACATAAATTCTATGGGCCAAAAGGAGTAGGTGCCTTGTATGTCAGAAGAGGAACGCGCATAGAAAGATTTTTGCACGGCGGAGATCAGGAGAAGGGTAGGCGTGCATCTACGCATAATACACCGGGTATTGTGGGATTAGACAAGGCAATAGAATTATGCCAGGATAAGATGGAAGAAGAAGTAAAATTTCAGATGAGGCTGCGCGATAAGTTAATTAAGGAAATCCCAAGTAGAATCCCGGATGTTTATCTCAATGGTCATCCGCAACAGAGACTTCCTAACAATGTTAATTTTTCTATCAAATATATTGAAGGCGAATCTATTTTGCTTAATTTAGATATGCTGGGTATTGCTGCCTCTACAGGCTCTGCCTGTACCTCTACTTCTTTAGAACCTTCGCATGTATTATTAGCTATCGGTTTGTCTCATGAAATTGCCCATGGTTCATTAAGACTAACCTTAGGTAGATGGACAAAAGAAGACGATATAGACTACCTTTTAGAACACCTTCCTGGAATTGCGGCAAAACTACGACAGATGTCTCCCCTTTACGAGAAAAAATAATGATACAAGAAAAGGTTCTGGATTTCTTAAAAAGAAAACCGGACTATGTCTCAGGCGACCAGATCAGCCACCGTTTGGGGATAACGCGGCAGGCTTTATGGAAGCACATCCAGATACTTAAGGATGCCGGTTACGATATCGTGGCTGTGCCGCATTTAGGATACAAGCTTATTTCTTCTCCGGATAGGCTCGTACCTTTTGAGGTAACCAGAGAACTAAATACAAAGTTTATCGGAAAAAAAATTTACTATTTTGGTATAGTTTCCTCAAGTATGGATGTGGCCTGGCAATTAGGTATAAAAGGCTCTTCGGAAGGAACAGTTGTAATAGCTGAGACCCAGACAAAAGGCAGGGGGAGACTTGGTAGAAATTGGTTTTCGCCTAAATATAAAGGCATATATTTATCCTTGATTTTAAGGCCTAAAATTTTACCCAGCCAGGCACCTTTACTTACTTTGATGAGTGCTGTCAGTATCTGCGAAGCGGTAAAAGAAAAGACAAATTTGATATGCCAGATAAAGTGGCCGAATGATATATTAATTCATCACAAAAAATTAGGCGGGATATTAACTGAATTAAATGCTGAAACAGACTTAAGCCGTTTTGTGGTTATAGGTATTGGCTTGAATGTGAATAATGATAAAAAGACACTCCTCGCAGGTG
>JAUYDQ010000115.1 GCA_030691725.1 Candidatus Omnitrophota bacterium | reverse complement strand
GCAGAGAAGATATTTAATAAGAAAGATGCAGGATGTATTGTAATAGATGAGGTCGCGGGTATGCTCTTGGCCCTTATATTTATACCTTACGATATAAAATTAGTAATTATGGCCTTTATTTTATTCCGTATCTTAGACGCTTTAAAGCCGTTCCCTTTAGATAGGCTGCAGAATTTAACCGGGAGTATAGGCATAATGAGCGATGATATTGTTGCCGGATTTTATACGAATATTATTCTTCAGATAGTTTTCAGATTAGTTGCCTTTAAGACTTCGTAGATAGGACCTTTTGGTGTGAGGGTGCTTTTGAATAAAGTAATCTTAGTAACTGAGAAATTTAATTTTCCCCCTCCTAATTCAGCTTTATCCTTCAAATCCTGAACTAACCCTTCCCGAGTTAAAGAAGATTTTGTTCTACCAATAGTTATATGCGAAGAAAACGGCCTGTCTTCTTTGGGAATGCCAATTTTGGCGATTTTTTCTTCTAATCCTTCGGCTATCTCCTTTGTCTCTTTATCTCCTGTATCAACACCTACCCAGATTACACGGGGAAAATCTACTTTTGGGAATGCTCCCAAAGAAGAAATGCGAATCTGAAATTTATTTTTTTCTTTGGCGGTATCATCGATAATTTTAATAATCTTATCTAATTTTTTATCGTCAATTTCACCAAGGAATTTTAAAGTTAAATGTATATTTTCAGGCGTAACCCATTTAACATCTGCCCCGGAGGTCTTAAGTTCTTCCTGCAGGCGGCTTAAGGAATCCTTTATTTCGCTTGGCAACTCAATAGCAATAAAAGTTCTCATATCTTATCTGAACTCAATCCCATTTCCTCTCTCGCTGGCGGTGCTCGTCGCATTCGGCTTGACTTCTCCTGTAAGCCCCCCATCCCCCACTGATATTTAAAATGAGGCGGGGGTTATTCTAAAGATGCTAAGCACGGAGAAAGTCTCGCCTCATAAGATGAGCTCCTGTGCGCCTTACGCTCGTTCGGAAACAGTCTTGAGTTTTATCCGAACCAACTCAACCGAACCGCTTATACTTATATCAATTTGTTCAATAATTCCAGTGCCTTTAAAGCTGCTTTTTTTCTTATGGTAGTCCGGCTGCCGCTAAAATTAAATTTATTGCAGATTTTCTTATTTTTTGTATCAATAGCAATAAATACCGTGCCCACGGGTTTTTCTTTTGAGCCGCCACCGGGCCCGGCAATCCCTGTTATGCCAATACCAAAATCTGTTTTAGCCATTAATCTTACTGATTTTGCCAAAAGCTTAGCTACATTCTTTGAGACTGCGCCTTTTTTGGCAATAATATGGGTGGGTATTTTTAGGATATTTTCTTTTGCCTTGTTACTATAAGCAATCACTCCTAAGATAAAGTATTGAGAACTGCCGGGGATTTGGGTAAGAAGATTAGAGAGGAACCCTGCGGTACAGGACTCAGCCACCGCAATACTTTTTTTATTTTTTATCAATAGGTTATGGGTCTGGGTTACAATATATTCCATAATTAATAATATTATAACGGTTTTAAATATATTGACAAGATAAGTTTTTTTGTTATAATAAAAATAACGTTAATCTTCGGGGAAGGTGTAAATCCTTACCGGCGGTTAAGCCCGCGAGCCCCAAATCTTTGGGGTAGATCTGGCGATATTCCAGAGCCGATGGTTAAAGTCCAGATGGGAGAAGGTTAATAAGTTTAACTTTTACCCGAAGTTCATCTTCGGGTATTTTTTTATGGTGTAGGAAAGTATAAAGCACTTTCTCAAACCATCAGAAAATCGCATTGAAGTTATCGCGAAGCGATTTTCTTGATAAGATGGATATGTTCAATACAATCCCAGAAGTATTAGAAGATCTAAAACGCGGCAAGATGGTTATTGTCGTAGACGATGAAGATCGCGAGAATGAGGGCGACCTGGTAATGGCTGCGTCTTTTATTAAGCCAGATGATATAAATTTTATGGCCAAGTACGGCCGAGGGCTTATTTGTGTTCCTATGGAAGAAGAGAGATTAAAGGAATTAGCTTTACAGCCAATGCTGGAAGGCAAAGAGTTATATAATAGAAAAGATCCTTTTTCTACTGCCTGGATGATTTCAGCAGATGCTGTTAAAGGTATAACTACAGGGATTTCAGCCTATGACCGCGCCCGTACCATAGAAGTTCTTATAAATCCCCAAACTAGGCCCGAAGATTTAATTAGGCCGGGCCATATCTTTCCTTTGAAGGCACTTAAGGGCGGAGTTTTAGTTAGGGCAGGTCATACTGAGGCAGCCATAGATTTTATGAGGTTGGCTGATCTTTATCCCGCAGGTGTAATATGCGAAATTATGAATGATAATGGTACAATGGCAAGGCTCCCCCAATTACTGGAATTTGCCAAACAGTATAATCTAAAGATTTGCTCTATCGCCGATCTTATCCAATACCGCCGGCGTTTTGAAAAATTAATTGAGCGGGTTTCGCAAACTATTATCCCTACGGAATACGGCACTTATAAGTTAATCTTATATCGGGATCTGATTAATAACCATTTTCATATTGCACTTACTATAGGCGAGTTGGATAATACGGCAACGCTTGTGCGGGTGCATTCTGAGTGCCTAACCGGTGATGTATTCGGATCTTTGCGTTGTGATTGCGGCAAGCAATTGAAGAAGGCGATAGAGATTATCGGCCAAGAAAAAAAAGGCGTTATTCTTTATATGAGCCAAGAGGGCCGCGGCATTGGGCTTGTAGATAAAATCAAGGCCTATAGTTTACAAGATAAGGGCCTTGATACAGTAGAGGCAAATGAGGCATTAGGATACAAAGCAGACCTGAGAGATTATGGGATAGGCGCACAAGTTCTGGTAGAATTGGGTCTTAAGAATATCAGGCTCCTGACCAATAACCCCCGTAAGATTGTAGGTCTAGAGGGCTATGGCCTTGCGGTTATTGAACGTGTTCCTTTAGAGATTGCACCCAATCCTTTGAATTACAATTATCTCAAGACCAAAAAGGAAAAATTGGGCCATAATTTGAATATAGATTAAGTGAGGACATAAGTTATGGAGCCTTATATTAAAAATAATGCAAACGACGTAACCTATTAGTCCGAACTTATCCTTGACATCTCCGATGTCAAGGATTTAATTCGCACAATAACTTACTCACACTTACGTGTTCGTAAGTTATGTGCTCATTAAAGGAGGAAAAATGGTAAAGACAATCGAAGGCAATTTAATTGCCAAGGGCAAGAAGTTTGGTATCATTGCCTCGCGCTTTAACGATTTTATTACCAAAGAATTGGTTAGCGGCTGTTTGGATACGTTAATCAGGCACGGGGTAAATAACGAAGATTTGTCAATCACTTGGGTTCCTGGAGCATTTGAGGCGCCTCTCCTGGCGCAAAGATTGGCAAAGTCAAAGTCATACGATGCACTGATCTGTTTAGGTACAGTTATCCGGGGCTCAACACCGCATTTTGAGTATATCGCCTCAGAAGTAGCCAAGGGTATAGCCAAAGTTTCATTAGATTCAGGTCTTCCCGTAATCTTTGGTATTATTACTGCGGATACTATTGAACAGGCAGTAGAGCGCGCCGGCACAAAAGAAGGCAACAAAGGCAGAGACGCTGCTTTGTCTGCTATTGAGATGGCGAATTTATTAACACAGATAAAATAATAACCTAATCCCGACTCATATACTGCGTAAAAATTTTAAATAAAATTTTTACGCATTCGTCGGGATAAATTCGCAGACGGCCTTGCGGCCTACGACTTACGTCGCTTGAAACGTAAGCCTATACTCTGTAAGTCGTCTGCTCATTTATGCGTAAACGTACTCTAGCACGAGAGTTTGCCTTACAGGTGCTTTATCAGACAGATATTACACATGATACTTATGATATCTCGCTGAATAATTTTTGGCAGGCGCATAGCGAAGAGAATATAGAAGAAGAGGTAAAGAAATTTACCAATGAATTAGTTAAAGGCGTAACTGAAAATCTAGCGGTGATTGATGTAAAGATAGCTCAATACGCAACTAACTGGCAACTCAAGCGTATGGCCGTGGTGGATAGAAATATTTTGCGGATGGGATGTTTTGAACTTATGTTTTGTGACGATATTCCTTTTAAAGTATCTATTAATGAGGCAGTGGAACTAGCCAAGAAATATTCAAGCCTTGAAGCGAGTAAATTTGTCAATGGCATACTGGATAAGATAAAGTCAGAAAAGAACAAATGAACCCCGCCCTTCCTAAGATATAAAATAAAGGTTTAAGGAAAAGGTGGGGTTTCGGAAAGGAAGAGCGGGGTGAAATTTGCCGACCTTCATTTACACACCATATTTTCGGATAGTACATATACACCAGAAGAGCTTATTTCGCAAAGCATCAGAGCCGGTCTATCTGCAATTGCGGTTGTTGACCATGATACCATTTTGGGAATAGAACCTGTGATGAAAATGGCTAATATAAAAAATATCGAAGTCTTGGCGGGCATAGAACTATCTGCCGAATACGACGGCCAAGAAGTGCATATCTTGGGGTATTTAATTGATTATAAAAGGAAAAACTTGCTAGATAAATTAGAGTTTTTGAAAAAAAATCGTATTGAGCGTATCTATAAAATAGCGGATAAACTGAAAAATATGGGTATAACGTTGGAGGCTGAGTCTGTATTCGATATTGCCAGACACGGCACAGTAGGAAGGCTGCACGTTGCCAGGGCAATGGTGAATGCAGGTTTGATTAATTCCACGGCAGAGGCCTTCCGAAAATATATCGGTGATAAATGCCCTGCTTATGTCTGCAATTTTAAATTCTCACCATCTGAGGTGATAAAGCTAATCAAGGAAGTAGGCGGTATTCCTGTATTGGCCCATCCCTATACTCTTAAGAGAGATGAATTAATTCCTAAATTTGTTGATTATGGCCTCATGGGCTTAGAGGTGTATTATCCTGAACATACCCAAGCGATGATTAATTTTTATCTGGGTTTAGCTAAAGAATATAATTTATTGGTTACCGGAGGCTCAGATTGTCACGGTAATGCTAAACACGAAGTTAAGATAGGTTCAATTAAAATCCCTTATGAGTTGGTTGAGGAGTTAAAAGAAGCGCAGCTGAAGATTTAAATATATGATAAGAAACCACGAATATTTTATGAATTTAGCCTTTAGGCTAGCCCTGAAAGGAAAAGGCAGGACTTCGCCAAATCCTGCGGTGGGGGCTTTAGTAGTCAAAAACGGCCGAATTGTAGGCCGCGGATATCATGAGAAAGCTGGCCTGCCTCATGCAGAAGCTATAGCTTTGGATGACGCGGGCCAAAAAGCAAAGGGTGCAACTTTATATGTAACCCTGGAGCCGTGTACACATTTTGGCAGAACCCCTCCTTGCGTAGATAAGATAATCAAAGGCGGGATAAAAAAAGTTATCGTGGGTATGATTGATCCAAACCCTCTGAATAATGGCAAAGGTATCAAGATACTTAAGGCACAGAAGATAAAAGTTGAGGTAGGATTCTTAGAAGATAAATTAAGAAAATTAAACGAAGCTTTCATAAAATATATTACCCGAAGAATTCCCTTTGTTACGGTTAAAGTAGGACAGTCTCTGGATGGCAAGATTGCAACCCGAACCGGAGATTCTAAATGGATAACTTCCGATAGGTCGCGCACTTATGCGCACCGCCTGCGCTCAGGCTACGATGCGATTATGGTTGGCGTGAATACAATATTGAGAGATAACCCCAAGCTCGATACCTGGTTTTCCAAAAAGCAGGTTATAAAAATTATAGTAGACAGCCAATTAAGCATATCTCAAGAAGCGAATGTATTTTCCCGAAGAAGTTCTGTGATAGTTGTTACTTTAGCGGTAAGATCGGGCCAGGAGACTGAGAATAGAAAAATATTATCTCAAAAAGCCAAGATTTTAGATGTAAAAGAAAAATCCGGCCAGATAAATCTAAAAGATACGATGAAAAAATTAGCGCAACTGGGAATAACCAATATTCTTGTTGAAGGCGGAGGAACATTAATCGGCGGACTCTTCGACGAAGGGCTTGTAGATAAGGTATTATTCTTTATTAGCCCGAAGATTATCGGAGGTAAAGAGGCAATTAGCTCGGTTATGGGTAGTGGCATAGCACGTATAGATAAGGCAGTTAAGTTAAGGGAAGTTGGGTTAAGAAGAATAGGCGATGATTTTTTAATCGAAGGATATGTTTAGCGGTATTGTTGAAGAATTAGGTGAATTGAAAAAGATATCTAAACGAGGCAATGTTACTTTATTTAAAATTCAGGCAGAAAAGATACTGAAAGATGTCTTTATAGGTGACAGCATTTCTGTAAATGGTACTTGTCTCACTATAATAAAAAGGGAATTAAACATTTTAGGTTTTGAGGTTATGCCCCAGACTCTTAAAGTGACTAACCTCGGTGTTTTAAGAATAAAGGATAAGGTAAACCTGGAACGCGCCTTAAGGATAGGAGACAGGCTCTCTGGCCATTTTGTTACCGGCCACATTGACTGCACTGGCATTATTCGGCGCAAAAATTATCTAAACGATAATTTGTGTTTTGAAATAGCTATACCCACCAAATTTATGCATTACGTTTTACCTCAGGGTTCTATAGCTATTGATGGCATCAGTTTAACTATTGTAGATAAAAAATCCAACACCTTTACTATCTACATAATCCCCCATACACTTAAGAATACTACCTTAGGTTTTAAAGGTCCTTCCGATAAAGTTAACATTGAGTTCGATATCCTCGCCAAAAGAGCCAACGTTAGCATTTAGACAATACAAACCTACTACATTATGTTAACTTCTAATTATTGCCAATCTTCTTAATTTTTGTTATACTAATTTAATCTATATAGACTAACCGGGGCGTGGCTCAGTTTGGCTAGAGCGCTTGGTTCGGGACCAAGAGGTCGACAGTTCAAATCTGTCCGCCCCGACCAGATTTGACTTGGTTGGTTTTCTAAATAACAAGGGATGTCTTTTGACCTCTCTTGTGCAAAAATTTCTTTTTCGTAACTCTTTCTAAATTCAGGGATTAAATCAAAGGGCTTTTTGAAATCTAAAAGCACAATTCTATTCAGC
>JAUYDQ010000047.1 GCA_030691725.1 Candidatus Omnitrophota bacterium | reverse complement strand
TGGGTTTATTTTTTAGACAAAATTCTTTACCCAATCTTACCAAGAGCGCATGGTATTCATTAAATAATTTTACCCCGGATTTAAGATTTTTCATAAATAAATTTTGCGTCTTATCGTAACTGGCATCCTCACCCGTAAAGCGATGGCGCAAAAGTATTCTTTTGGTATAAGCATCTACCACAAATACCGGCCTATTTAAGGCATAGAGCAATATTGAATCTGCTGTCTCAGGGCCGATGCCATTTACGGAAAGTAACTGTTGGCGTAAAGAGGGAATAGGTATACGCGACATCTTTTTAACATCACCATCGTAATACTTAATGAAAAATTTTAAGAAACTTTTTAGCCTTTTTGCTTTAATATTATAATAACCAGCTGGCCTTATAAACTCGCTGAGGCGCTTATGGGATAGTTTATAAAGTGTATGCGGCTGTAATAATTTATGTTTCTTTAGATTACTTATGGCCTTTTCTACATTAAGCCAATTTGTATTCTGAGTAAGAATAGCACCTATCATAACTTCAAAAGGCGTATCTGCAGGCCACCAGTGCTGACTACCAAAAAAAGAATACAATTTTTGGTAGACTAAACCAAGTCTTCTTGCCATCACTTGAGTTCTAGAGGATTATAATTATAATAGGCAAACAAAGTATAGGTTGTGCCGGCGAGTGAACCTGTAGATTTACCTTTAGGTGTCACCCAGCCATGGCCGGTATCCACAAAATCCTGCGTAGCATAAGGCAGGCAACTATCACCCTGACCAGAGGGCGAAGGGCTGGATATAATCATATTACCTAATCCAAAAAGATATTCGTCGGCTTTCAATTCATATACCCTGGCTTTGGCAATCATATATTTTTTATAATAAAAATCTGCCATAATCTTAAAAGACATCACCATCTGAGCTGTCCATTCTGAAGAGACCACTCCGCCCCTGGCTACGTTTCTCTGGGGTGCAAAATCAAAACCTTTGATTTTGACAATTCGCCCTCCGGGCCTTTCGTAAGAAACTTCTACGCTACAATTCTTTTCCGCAAATTCTAAAATCATATCCGGATTCATACCCAACTCTTCTAATTTTTCCGGCCCAATCGCAGCAATTGACCAGGCATAGGTATCGGTAGCAATGGTTGAATCTCCCTTGCCGCGTTTAATTGGCAGGTCAACCTTATCATAAGTATGCCGCACCAACCATTTTAATACTTTATCCCTCGCCTCAAGATACTTCTTCTCAGCTGTGACTTTATAAAGCATATTAAAAAATGCATAGGCATCCAGATTATGCTCTGTGGCATACCATTCCACATCCGGACCACCCCGGATACCACCATCGCCATCTTGATTCTGTAAATCAATTATACTTGCGGCAATCTCTTCTGCCAAACCGAGATAATGAAAATCTTGACTTTTTTTAGTATATTGTAATATTGCTATTCCTAACCAGATATTCGGGCCGCTATGCACGACAGCCTCTGCAGGACTTCCGTCATTAACATAGTAGGCATTATAAAATAATCCATTTGCTTTATTGGTTTTCTTTTCAAAGAAATCCAGTATCTTTCTTGCCCGTTCAAAATCAGAAAAATTAGTAAAGGCCTGAGCAACCAAGGATTGATCATAGATAAACGCCCAATCAGTAATATTACTATCTCCTTCAAAACTCATTACCAGGCCGGTGCGTGGATTTTGATGTATCTTTAACCACTGATACATCTTATCTAAATTTGCCTTTTCTAAAGTCGCTTTCCTTTCATCTAAACGCAGGAGTTCTCCGGTAACAGCATTCTCTTTATGTTGTACGGCAACGAGCTGTTCCTGCAAGAGCGTTTTCTCCTGGATCAATTTCTCAATCATAGCATTAAACTCATTTATTTTTTTAGCTGCTCCGCCCTCTTCTAACTTTGCTTTCTGTTCTAACCTTACTTTCTCTTCCTGCCTGATCTTCTCCCGCAATACTACCTTTTCTTCTTCGGCTGTTCTTATGCGTAATTGCAAAGCCTGCATCTTTAATTGTAAATCCTCTCTTTCTTTATTGATTACTTTTACCGTCTGCTTGGCAACGCTGGATTCCTGAAGAATTTTAACTAATTGTTCAACCAAGGCTTTATTGCCTTTGATTAATCTCACATTTATATAACTTCCGATTACGAAACCCAAGCCCAATATAATAATTATTGTTGAGACAACAGGGACAAATAATCTTTTTGCCATAGCATAACGCATAATTCGATTATTGGCGGGGCTTGCGATCTCTTCATAGCTTAATCCTATAAGATATTTATTGGGTTGGCCGGCTGCATCTTTGACCCAAGCCACTTTTGCGGATGCAGGCACAGGCGTGGCGGCTAAGGGCATCTCTATGTCTAAAGATAACTTTACCTGTCTGTTCTTTATGAGTTTGGCTAACTCAGGTTTTAAATTATTTACCGCCAGACATATACCGCCTTTACTGATGTTATTAGTAAAACCCTGCAGCCAATCTGATAAGGCTTTTTCCCCTTCGAGGCTTAAAATACGAAATTGAACAGGGAATACCGAATCCAGTCTGATATACTGCCTGCGTTTTGCCCCTAAAGAGTCTTTCTTAAACATCGTTATTACCTTTTCTCCAGAATTATTCTCTGTTTAATTTTCTTAGCTATACCTTCGAAGAGAGCTTTAAAAACAGGGTAATCCTCCTGGAAAATAATATTTTTCTTTAATTCTATTTTTTCTATAAAATATATCTTATTATTTTTTTGATTATATTCCACCATAAATTTTAGCCAAGGGCTGTCTTCGGTTATGCTGGGCGGCATATACTTTACGGTAAAATTACCGGGAATTTCCATTTCAAATATTGTTTCCGTAGTATCCAAAACAGGAAATTCAATAGGGTATTTGCGTTTATC
The DNA here is from genome assembly GCA_030691725.1 of Candidatus Omnitrophota bacterium. GTDB lineage: Bacteria > Omnitrophota > Gorgyraeia > Gygaellales > Profunditerraquicolaceae > UBA1562. Next base: position 1,671 of record JAUYDQ010000047.1, on the reverse strand, counting down.
TTTCGCCACCAAAGATGTATCTAAACTGGCTAGTTGGGGCGTTATTCTGGTTTTCCCGGCAATGGTAAAATACTCAAGACCCCGAAAGACATAATTTAATATTACCGGCGTATTAAGATCGTCTAAGTTTTTTATATTATAACTATCTAACGTTGCGCCTATTGAGATACTCTGTATTTTTTCTTTTAGTGATTCTTGAATTAATTCTGGCGGCGTATATAACATCCAAAAGCGCTGTCCCTGGTCATATAACCCTAAGCTAAAAATACTTTTTTCTGCAGCTATTGTTTCATCGCGGTTTATCTTTATCTTAAGGTATTGTTTTATTAAGTTGTGTTCCGCCGGAAAAAGAGGAGTATTTTGTATTTTATATCCGTCTTCTTTAAAGATTAGTACTTGTCGGCCTTGATCGTCTGCGGGCAGGTCGCCGAAAGAACATGTCTGGGCAGTAGGGTCAAGAAAAATAATCTTATCTTTCACTGATACTGCAGCAATGCAATGATTAAAAAGTACGGATGGGAAATCTTCATTTAAATTATAACACTCCTTTGTCGGTATAAGAACCGGCCAGGCAAGAAAACCCGCTTCTTTTAACCTCGTGACTAAAAGTATTGCCTGATCCTTGCAATCTCCGTATTTATTCTTAAATGTATCACCGGCAAAATGCGGCTCGTATCCTGCCTGTCCATATTCAACTGCTACATAGCGGATTTTTTGCGCGCAAAAATTATAAATTGCCTTTATCTTGGCCTCTTCGGAGTTTTGATTACTGATTAATTCCCGGACTTTATCCTTTATGCTAGCATCGGCTTTAATTTTATCGAGGGTGAGTTTCCACCACCAGTTATAGATTTCCTGCCAGGAGGAAAAGGTCGAGGCCAGCATTGTGGGATTTATCTCTACATTCTCCGGCATATTAGATTCCGGGATTATCTGAGGGATATTCTTAAACTGCCAACTATAAATTAAACGGTCTTTCTGGGATTGTATTTTAGGTTTTAGATTAGCGCCAAAATCATTATACTTATCATTTAATGTTTTGATATATAAAGTTCGCTCCCGGGGTAAAATAATACTAAGATCTGCCGCAATAATCGGTTCCTGTGTCTGCAAGGGATAACTTATAACGAAATCTTTCTTATTAATAAGCTGATTACGATGTATCTTTATTTTATATTCTATGCTTGCTCCCTCAGTAATTTCCGGAAAGGATATTATGTAAACGCGCGCATGACTATAAAGCGGAAAGTTTAAATATTTAGACACATCGCGGATATGGCGGGTGCCCACATCTACAACCGTGCCATCGGGTTTTATCGTACGGGCATATTCTAACTCCACTGTCTCATAGGTAGAATCATAATCTATATGGCTTTCTGAAAAATTCTCCTTGCCTCGCTCATTTAAAATCTTCACTATATAATGTAAAGAGGAAACCTGGGTATTTTGCGGCGTAACTTCAATCCTTTCATCGCAAAATAAGATAAGCGCACCTGCCTGTGGATATTCATCCTGCGAAGGGGCGCTCTCTAAAATCTTATGAACCTGTGGGCTTATATCTTTTATCTGTATAGGCCCGGTTTGTTTCTCAATTATATTAAGCCGTTCCAAGGCAACCGCGGCGAACTCTTTAGTCTTTATCTTTTTATAAATACTTAGTGCCTGGTCAAA
>JAUYDQ010000049.1 GCA_030691725.1 Candidatus Omnitrophota bacterium | reverse complement strand
AACCTGGCTTTCGAATTTAATCTTCGGTCCCTCAATTTCCAAACCGTGGTTGCCGGCATAAATAATATCTTTAAGTCCTACTAGAGCCTTTATATCGCTAAGCGACCTGCCGCTAATAATGGCTACTCTACAATGGGGACTTGTAGATAGCTTATCCAATAAATCTTTTCTTTCTTTAGAAATTACCGCCTTATCAGGAGTTTCTGCAATTGGTGTCAATGTACCATCGTAGTCCAAAAACAGGAGTATAGATTTGTCGTTTAATCTATTCTTTAATTTATTCCAATGTGAAAATAAATATTCCATATTATCCTTTTCTCCTTTCAAACATCTAGACTTTCTTTAATGCTGCGAGTTCTGTAATAATATTGCCTGCCCAGCGATAGACATTATTCTCAGAAATTACTTTGCGCATATTCTCCATGCGTTTTCTTTTTTCTTCAGGAGGCATTTCAATAGCAAGTTTTATGGCATCAGCAAATTCTTCTATCGAGTAAGGATTAATCTGTATAGCGTCCGTTAATTCTCGCGCCGCACCGGTAAATTGGCTTAAAATCAGGCTCCCGGTTAAATCCTTCTTGGCTGCCACATATTCCTTGGCAACTAGATTCATCCCATCATGCAAAGAACTGACAATACAAATATCGGCAAGCATATAAAAGGGTTCTATCTCGTCTTGAGAAAAATGTCTCTTCAGATATATTATCGGTTTCCAATTCCCGTCAAGATATTTCCAGTTTTTCTTTTCCACCAACTCATCTATTTCGCCCATAAGGTCATGATAGCGCTTTATATGCGTTCGGCTGGGAGCAGCAAGCTGAATAAAGACAAATTTTTTCTTGTATTGAGGATATTTCTCTAAAAACCTGTCGATTGCCAATATCCTCTCAATTATACCTTTGGTATAATCAATTCTATCTACGCCTAATCCCACTATTTTATCTTTTAGCTCATATTCTTTCTTTAGCTTCTCTATCTCTCTGATCGGTTCAACGTTAAACTTACTGCCGCTTATATGGCCGTTAACGCTGATGGGAAAGGCCCGGATAAAAGTCTCCTTGCCGGAACGCACAACGCTAAACCTTTCAGTGTCCACGCGCGACTCAAGAAGCCTGTTTGCGGTATCTAAGAAATTATTGCAATGATTCTGCACGTGGAACCCGATTAAATCACAGCCTAACATCCCGTCAAGAATCTCCTTATGATAAGGGCAGATGGCGAAATTCTCCGGGTTTGGCCAGGGGATATGCCAAAATAAAGCGACAATGGCATCCGGCCGTTTCTCTTTAATCATTTTAGGAAGCAAGGTAAAGTGGTAATCCTGGATAAAGATAAGCGGAGGCTTAACCGGTAATTCTTCAAGAAGGCTATCGGCAAATTTCTGATTCACTTTTTTATACATCTGCCAATCTGGTTCTCGAAAAATTGGCCGCGTATGGGTATTGTGACTTAGTGGCCATAGACCTTCGTTAGCAAATCCGTAATAATATCCGTCCTCTTCCTCTTTCGTTAACCACACTCTCTTAAGAATATAGCGGTTGTCTTCAGGAGGTACGCCTAATTTATCTTTAGAATTAACAAATTTCTTATCCGCATTTCCACCGCCGTGGGCAATCCATGTGCCTCCGCACGCGCACAAAACAGGATGCATAGCTGTAACCACACCGCTTGCCGGCCTGATGCAATTAACCATACCTGTAGGCTCATCTATCACATGCATATAAGGCTCTCTATTTGAAACGACAAAGAAAGCATTATCCCCTAAGCGCGCATGAATGAGGTCCCTTAATTTGTCCTCGGTCCACAACTCTTCCTTTTGCAGTCGCTCCGAGGCCTTCTCTGAAACAATCTTACGCGCGACCCTTAAGCTCAACGCCACTTGTTCAACTTCGCTGGCGAGTTTTCCTAATTCATCTTTCTCCCTAATAGAATGAAACGCGTCGGTCTCGCCCCGCTGGAAATGCCGGAACCATTCAGTAAGCCTTATCACCGGCAGAATGAATATCCGCCTTTGGATTAAAAGCATAATGAGCACAATTAAAACTAACAGCGTTATCAACGAAATGCTAAGCCTTCTCCATAACGAAGTTAACGTAGTAAAAACATAAGAAGTATCGTAGATAACCTCCACCATCCCCAGGATATTATTTTCATCATCCGTAACAGGAAGAATATAACTATAGACGGAAGAATCCCTAAACTTTTCCAATGCTCCTCGCGGCGCCTTTTTAGCGGCCACTTCTGCCAGATACGCTTTCTCTTTATCCTTCCAATCAGTAATTCTTTCGGTAATTGCTAAAATCTTTCCATCTTTATCGTATACTACACAGCCCTGCAATCTTTCTCTTTTCTGGAAACTTTCCACCAAACGATTGGCGCTTTTTAAATCATTATTTAAAAAGATATTGCGTGCAGAAAACTCAATGCTTTCATCAACGGCCTTAGCCTTCTTTTGAAGGTCATCCATTAACCGCTCTTCGGTAAAACGAATTTGCATGATACCGAATATCGTGAAACCTATAGCAACAATAAGTAAAATCGGCAAAATAAATAGTAACAATCTTCTCATATCAACCTTTCCTTATTTCTGTGGTTGGCTAACCCTTTATTGACTGCTGTATTGCGAAAATGACACAACCTATCCCCATTAAAATTAAAACTGCAAAAGTACAGAAGATAAATTGCATATCCTTCTCTTGTTTTAAAATCTTAAAAAATGACCCCGTGTTGTTGTCTCCTTTTTGCAAGAAAAAACCGCCATAAGAAATATCATCAAATGGTAAGATTAGGTAATTTGCTCCAGAGGCATAACAAAAGCCTTAACTCCTTCTTTACCAAGAGTCTTACGCAAATTCGTTACGCCAAGAACAACCTGCTTCGCCTGTGTATCATCGCAGGCTACATACAAAATATAATTTAGGCCTGGCCAGATTTGATCACCTAAGTGAGTTCCGGAAGTCGTTCCTTTTCCATATACGCGGGTTATCTTTGTGTAGTTGACGAGGCCACATCCATTCAAAACTTCCATTACATCAACGTCTATAGCTTCATTATATGTTACCATGACCATTTTCATATTAACTCCTACAGGCTATGACTAAAATTTATCTTTATAAAATAAAAAACCATCCTACACTCGCGTGCAAGATGGCGGCCCGACCATCTAAAATCCTCCGGAAGATTACGCCTCCGGACCCTTTTTAATTATTATTTAAGTTGCGCCTGATATGTGTAACATCTTTACTCTTAACAAAAAACGCCATCCTGCAGCGAAACTGCAAGATGGCGGCCCGACCATCTTAAGAATCACCTCCAGAGATACTTACGTATCTCCAGACCACTTAATATCTTATTTTTACAGATATGATTATATCTCAGTTAAATATTATTGCAAGCTTTTCGTTACTTTGTGTAAAGCCAAATATCTTTTACTTCCTCAAACAAAGCAGGATTGTCAAAATCGGCGGGAAGCACGTCTTGTTGCGGCTTATTAAAAAGATAATCGCCTTCCTTATAGAACCCCGCTGCTATCAGTTCAGAGCAGATAAACCTTTTATTACTGCTGAATAATCTATGCAGAATTAAACCAATCTTAGCACAGATTATTGATAAAGGAAACCAGAAAAATAATAAGTGTGTCTGAACTATAAACAAAATAGGGGGCATTCTAGATTACTCCAAAGATGCCCCTATTTGCAGAAATTATTATTTAAGTTCTGTTGTTAGCAGATAGCTATTTAATTCCGGGTTTCTTTTGGCCAAAAATAAAATCCCTTTCCATGCCAAAACTATACCCACAGTAATCACTACCCCCAACATAACATCTTTTGCCCAATTTTCGGAAACTAGAAATAGCTCCCCATTCCATAGATGATCAATTACACCAAACAAGCTTCCGCCGTAGAACATAAGCATGAGCCAAAAGAGTCTCAATGTTTTCTTGCTCTTCCACATAAAGGTAGTAACAATAGCTGCCGTAGTAGGCCCCAGATAGCACATTCTTTCTCACCTCCTTTTTCAGTTAAAAAGCATATACAAATGTTACGATAACTGAATCATTCGCATCTGTATTAGTCCCAGTAAGCGTTCTCTGATAAGCTAAAAGTGTCTGTATTTTCTCGTTTGACCAACCGATGCCCGGTGCGATTGTAAAATAGTCAATATCTGAAGCAGAAACTTTCTCTCCATCCTGCTTTTTATCTCCTTGTAAAAATCCATTAAACTCCAACATTAAATTAAAGCCCTTAGGGAGAAGATACTCAAGGCCAAAATCATAGTTCAGGTATCTTGCGTATCTGGTTTTGGCACCATCTACTTTTCTTTCCAAAGGAAAGCTATAGATTGCATCGGCATGAATGATAAATGGCTTTAATTTTTTTGTTAAATTGATTCCATATCCATGATCGTAAGAGCCGCCTCCTGAGGTCGCACCCATTAAATCTGTATCTAATTTATCGGGATCCGCTTTTTGATATTTGCCAGTAGGAACTTTTAATTGAAATACTCCGGTTATATGAGGGGGGATCTTTTGTTCTTCAAGGGCGCAGTAACGCAGAAATAGATAACTATCGCCAAAACCCCTGGAGTGAGCTTTTAGATCTCCTCGCTTTACAAAATTTTGTTGATAGACTAACTGGCCGTCAATTTCTAATCTCTCTGTGAGCCCATATTGCATAAATAGCTGCTCTTGATACTGATATTTCTTATCTCCTTTGGGCAAAGAATCATAGTGACTGTCAGAATTAAAAGTCCCGCGCGTTCTGTTATAAAAGAAGAATGGCTGAATAACAAACTCTCCTTTAGCGCAAAGCGGTGCTGTCCACGTAGTGATGGGGCCAGCTGAAGGTGGATTCCATTCTTCTTGGCCAGTATCAGAGTTAGCAAATACTGTATTAAAGAAAATAAAGGTTGTGAATACTATCCATATAAAGATTCTTTGCATATATACCTCCTTATCTTGCTACTATTTTAAAAATCGTGCTACTCATAGGCAAAAAAATAATACCGATTACTTAATATCTTTACCGGTAGTTGACATACTTAAGGTTCCATGTTTTACGCCTTTTATTGATTTTAAAGTATCTGATAGTTTTTGCACTTCTTTTGGGCTCCCCTTTACTGCGATTATCTCTAGGCAATTATTATGGTCTAAATGGATATGTTGCGTGGAAATAATTAGTTTTTGAAAATCGTGCTGTGTATCTATAATTTTATTTAAAAGTTCTCTTTTGTGGTGGTCATAAATAAGAGTGATTGCCCCTGCCACCTCCTTTCCTTCCTGCCACTCTTTTTTTACCAGCTCTTGCCGAATTAAATCTCTAAACGCTTCCGAACGGTTAGTATAGTTTTTCCCCCTGATAAGCCGATCAAACCTATCTAACAAATATTTATCTAGCGAAATACCGAATCTAAAGACTCTGGGCATAATTGGTTATTTTGGTATTACTTTTGTAAAAATAGTAGCACAAAAGAAATTAATGTCAAGTATTTTTATGTTATAACCTATTTTTAAACTTTGTCCAAGAAAAGTTCTTGCCCGGACATTCTGTCCTGGCGCCTAAAACCTGATTATGCCCCATTATTCTTTTAAGAGGAATTTTATAATATCTTCTTAGTATATTTACCAAATAGACTAAGGCGTCTAATTGTTTCGAAGATACATATTCTCTATTAAAATTGCCTACGAGACAAATTCCAATTGCTCTTTCATTCATATTGTTTGCCCTGCAATGGGAGCCGTCTTCCTGTTTTATCCAACGGGGAGAAACCTCAATCTGTCCGTCCTGCTTGCCCCCGGTACCGTTGTTAATGACAAAATGATATCCTATACCTTCCCACCCTTTACCCTGATGATACTTATCAAAATAAAGAGAACTTCCTTCATCAGTAGCGCTGTGGTGAATAATGATATATTTCCATTTTTTAGAAGGGTAAATGGGAATTACCGGGACAACCGGAGCTGCGCGAGGAATTAAAAGGTTCTCTCCTTTTTTTAATACCTCTTCTTTCCCTAGATTGTTTGCCCGCATAATATCCTGCATTGGCACGTCGTACATCTTACTTATGCGCCAGATAGTCTCCCCTGGCGCTACAAGATGAACAACATCTTGCCTTAAGATATGCTGAGGTAATTTCGGAGAGATCTCTCTTGGAGGATAAACTGCGGGTTTGGGAGGAACAGTAACACAGGAACTTAAAATAATAGACGAACTTATAATAAGCCCCAAGAAAAGATACTTTTTCATCGCCCTAATCTTCCGCAATTTCAAAACGGCAACCACAGATATTACACTCACTGGAGCCCCCCGGGTAAAACCCGTGGTAGCCGGCATAGTACGCCCCAAGGGGGGCGACGTCCCGCTCGTCCATTCCTCTGGCAGCGGGATAAACCGACATCTCGTAATGAGGCTCGACAAAGCGGGTATCCGTGCTACCGCATTTAGGACATACAACAGGACTAGACCAATCGGGCATTGTTTTTTTCTACGCTATAACCGCGGCGCAAAAATATGTTTGCCAAGACAAGCTACTAAAAATAAGCCTCTGTGACGTATCTGCGCATCATACGGTGGGTATTAAAAAAATAGGCAATCTTTGCAATAGAATTCTGGACTATCTCCACCCATTTATCCCTTTGTTCGTAATACATCGGTAAAATTACATATTCTAATTTATTATATATATCCTCCAATTCTCGGCGATAGGCCTCCTCAGCTGGTAATTTTTCATTTGGCTGCGGCCCGATAGACCAGCCAGTAACGCCCTCTACCCACCCCTCAGCCCACCACCCGTCTAAAACCGAGAAATTCACCACTCCGTTGTGAGCGGCTTTCATGCCGCTGGTTCCTGAGGCCTCCATCGGACTCTGCGGGGTATTAAGCCATAAATCAACCCCCGCTATCAGCTTATGGGCCAAACCCATATTATAGTCAGCTAGATAAACTATCTTAATTTCATCTTTTAAACTTCTGATATAAGAAAAGAGCTGCTCAATCATTTTCTTGCCCGGCTCATCTTTGGGATGCGCCTTTCCGGCAAAGACAATTTGAAACGGATATTTTTTGTTTATCTTTTTTAACCTCTCTAAATCCGAAAATAATAGCGCTTGCCTCTTATAAACAGCAACCCTGCGGGCAAAACCTATAGTAAAAACCTCATGCGAGAAATCTCCGGCAGTCAAACTATTAACGTAATCGAGGAGTTCTTTTTTCGCTTCAAGACGCGCTTGCCATACCTCATTATCAGGAATGGTTTCTGCCCTGACTAAAATTTCGGGTTCATTTGCCCAGCCCGGAAGATATTTATCATATAATTTTCTAAAACTAGGGTGTGTCCAGGTATAGGAGTGGATGCCGTTAGTTATTGCGTGTATCTCATAAGAAGGAAACATCTTTTGTGAAACCTCGCGATGTTTTTTTGAGACCCCGTTTACATTCCCGCTTAGATTTAAAGCCAGCAGGGTCATATTAAGATGGCCTTTGCCTCCTAACTCTTTGAGCATCTCAAAAGAGATAAAATCCCCTAAAATCTCTCCTACTAACTCATAAGAAAATTTATCATGGCCTGCCTCTACAGGGGTGTGTGTGGTAAAGACGCAAAGGCCTTTTACCGTATCTACCTTCAAATTATGCCTTTTTAATAACTCCAGAGTCAGGAGGCTGGAATGCCCCTCATTCATATGATATTTTCTCACCCTTATTCCTAATGCCTCCAAGAGCCTTACTCCGCCTATACCTAAGACTATCTCTTGTTTTAACCTGTATTTCTCATCGCCTCCGTAAAGATAATCGGTGATACGCCTGTCTTCCTCAGAATTCCCTTGCACATCTGTATCCAGAAAAAAGACCATAACTTTTCCGTCTGTGCTGCCTTCCACTATGTAAAGCCAGGCCTTAATCTTAACTTTTCTCTTTTCAATTTCAACTTCTATCTCCTGCGGTAAAATTTTCATAAATCCTTCCGGATTCCAGCTAATATAGTGCTCGATTTGTCTCCCTTCGGGCGTAAGTTCTTGTTTAAAATAACCTTTCTTACTGATTAAAGTCACTGCCATAAAGGGGAGTTTTAAATCAGCGGCTGACCTTATGGAATCTCCTGCCAAGACTCCCAAGCCTCCGCTATAGGCCAGTAAGGCAATGGTTTGGCTTTCCTTATAGCCAAAGCCATAGGTAGGAAGGTTCTCATCTAAACCGACCTCCATAGAAAAATAAGCGATATAATCAGAAAAATTGTCTAATAGTTTTTTTACTTCTTCCATATTCTTTATCCTCTCTATTTGGAGGCAAGATTTAATCTTTTGCCTTTAGAGTGCCTCCAGAAAAATTTCTCTAACTCTAAAGTGATGAGCCCTGGAAAGAGACATAACAATATCAACGGCCACCACTCTTTGGGAAAAGGCGCGGTTCTAAATATGCTATTTAAAAAAGGAACATAGATTATCATCAGATTAATAAATATTGTTGTGGCAATCCCGGCAAGAACCCACTTATTGGAAAACGGGCTAAAAGTAAATACGGACTTCATCACAGATCTCGCGGAAATAAGAAAACCGCAGTGAAATAATATAATCGCCATAAATGTAGCTGTTTGGGCCTGAGCGATGCGTAAGCTGTCTATAGGTGCTGAAAGAGCTAGCCGTCCATAATAATGAAAAACGGCAAAACCTATAAAAGCCATTCCAATGGATAATTGCCCAACTCTAATTAGGAATAACCGGTTAGCAATTTTTTCTTTTGGGTTACGCGGCGGACCTTCAAGCAGCCCTTTCTCTTTGGGCTCCATAATAAGCGGCAGGGTAAGAAACACTGAATCAGCCATATTTATCCAAAGGATATGTATGGGAAGAAGCGGTAAGGCAACGGCAAAAAGGGGCACAAATGGCACCAAAAGTATTGCCCCTGCAATTAACAAGGCTTGTCCGCCATTTGTGGGAAGGGTATAAAGAATCGCCTTCTCAAGATTCTTCCATGCATGCCTTCCCTCTTCTACAGCATCAACAATGGTAGCGAAGTTATCATCAGCCAAAACCATATCTGATGCTTCTTTGCTTACCTCGGTCCCGGTTATTCCCATAGCTACGCCAATATCCGCTGCCTTTAATGCCGGAGCATCATTTACTCCATCGCCAGTCATAGCCACAATATGGCCTCTTTTCTTTAATTGAACCGCGATGCGGAATTTATCTTCCGGAGCAACTCTGGCGTAAACCGAAACCTTATCCACGGCTTCGTAAAGTTGCGCATCGCTCATCTGAGGTATTTCTTCTCCAGTTAGCACTGTCTCTGCATCCATTCCTAACTGCTGGGCGATTGCCTTTGCGGTTTTAGCGTGGTCTCCGGTAATCATTACTGACCTTATTCCGGCTTTCTTACATTTTCCAACTGCTTCAATGGCTTCCTGGCGGGGCGGGTCAATCATTCCTTGAAGCCCAAGAAAAATTAATCCCTCCAAATCCCTTGGCTCAAGCAATTTCTTTTCTTTCGATACAGGCTTATAGGCAAAAGCCAGCACCCTCAATGCCTGGCCTGCCATATCATCCGCTTTGGTTAACATCTCTTCAACCCTTAAGGGTTGAACACTACCTTCAACTAACTGACCCTGGCACATCTTTAAGATTCTTTCCGGCGAGCCCTTACAATAGATAATATTTTGCCCTTCATTTTCATGCAAGGTAGCCATATACTGCTGGCCTGACTCAAAAGGCAGGACATCAAATCTGGAATTTCTCTTAAGTATCCCGGCTTTGGCTGCGGAAACTACTAATGCTCCTTCAGTAGGGTCTCCTAAGATATTATAAGCCTGTTCATTTTTAACCAAGGTCGATTCATTACAGAAAAACCCTGCTCTCAACATCTCAATTAATTCCCGGCTTTCTGAGGCTGGGTCAATTTTATTGTTTCTTAAAATAAAGTCTCCTTTCGGCTCATAACCTGCTCCGTTTATCTGGTAATCCTCATTGCCACAATAAATCCTGGTTACAGTCATCTGATTTTTAGTAAGGGTCCCTGTCTTATCCGAACATATGACAGTAACGCAACCTAAAGTTTCTGCTGCCGGCAGCCTCCTAATAAGCGCTTTTCGTTTAGCCATTACTGTCGCCGCTAAGGCTAGAAGAACAGTTACCAGGGGCGGCAACATCTCCGGTATGGCTGCTACTGCCAGGGCTACTGAGGCAAGAAAAGAAAAAGCAGGTGAATATCCAAAAATTACTGCGAAGATAAAATTAAGAAAAGCGGCAAATAGAATAATATAGACTAAAAAGCGGGAAAAATCAGCCAATTTTCTTTGAAGAGGAGTAATCACCTGGTGGATTTGTTTCATAAGTTTGGCAATTTTCCCAAATTCAGTTTGCTCTGCGGTTGCTACGACAACTCCTTGGCCTGTGCCCCGGCTGATAAAGGTTCCGCTAAAAGCCATACAGCCCTGATCTGCTACCGGTAAATTTTCTCTCTCGATAACTTTGGTATTTTTCTCAACCGGTGTTGATTCACCAGTAAGCGTAGACTCATCGCAAGATAAGTTTTTGGCGTAGAACAACCTTAAATCCGCAGGAATTTTGTCTCCGCTTTTCAACAAAACTATGTCTCCGGGAACTAATTCCCGGGCAGGGATAATGGTTTCTCTTCCCTCTCTCAACACACTACATTCAAACACAATCATCTTTTTTAATGCCTCAAGCGCGCCTTCAGCTTTTCCCTCTTGAATAAACCCGATAATAGTATTAATAAGCACTACAAGGAGAATAATAATGACCTCATTCCACATATGTTCCTGCCAAACCGCAATTAAGAGAATGCAGATTAGGCTTGAGGCAAGCAAAACATAAATCAACGGATTGTGGAACTGAAGCAGGAATTTGATAAAGGGATTTTTTTTCTTAAATTTCAGCTCATTATAGCCATAATTCTTCAGTCTCTCTTTTACATCTTGAGAAGTGAGCCCTGAATCCCTGGTTTCTAAGGCTTTAAAAGCCTCTTCTTTTGACAATTGATACCATTTAGTCTGTGTATTATCTGCCATCGTCTTATTACTTAAAAATTGTATCGAGTACCCCCTCGATGAGTTGCTGTTTGCCGCTCTTCTTCTTTTCTTCGGTACTTCCGGGAGAATCATCCTTTGCTGGTTCGGAATCGGCCGAAGGCTGCTGTGAACCATCCTTGGACGAACGGTCAAAAACCTTGTCCAAAATCTTCTCTAGCTCTTGACGCCCCTTATGTTTAATAGCAGTAATGCCTATCTGTTTTACGTCCGGCATAAAAGAAACTGAGGCGCCTTTTCCCGAAACTTTCAAAGGAAAACGTATTTGTTTTGCCTCATCGAGCAAAAATTCCATTTCGGGGACGGCCCCGACCATCCGGGAAGATAAATCTTGGGGAATTATAAATAACCCGTCAAAAGCATAACTTTGATCAAATCCTACAGCGCCGCTTCCTTGGAATAGAAAACCATCTGCTGCCATATTAAGCGACTGTATCTGGACAGAGCCGTTACTAATTCCTATGCCTGCCTTAAACGCCGTAACCACAGTATCTTTCCGGCGTATCGTTTCCTTAAAACGCTCAGGTAAGCCGGCTTCAAGAACCGCTCCTAAGTTCGGTACAAACGAGAGTTTATCCAAGACCATTTTAAGCACATTAATATCGGTCAACTGCCCTTCTTTTATTTCCACTGAGCCGTTACCGCTTAACTTTGAAAGAATGGTATGAGGATCAAATCCCTGCCCATTAAGCTCAAATTCCCCAAAGACAAGGCCTTTTACTTTAACGGGGAATGCTGACTGGTCTATACATTTAACAAGGTTAATCCCGCTGGCCTTTGCCTTAAGGGAATAGTTTTGCCCAAAGAGATAATCGTTGATATTTCCTGAAAGCTCTGCCCTGCCCTTGCCAAGAGAAAATGACATACTGTTAAGCGTAATTACGGATTCACTCATGGTGAATTTTGCCTCAATTGAATCTATTGGCGCAACCAACTCTTTCATCCTTAATGTGCCTTTGGTCAATATCCCTTGGCTTTTTAAAGCAATGAGCCCCTGAGGGCCGGCTTCAAACAAATCAACAGATGCTGACAACTCACCGGACTTGACTTCCGGCAAAGGAACCCCCTCTAGCTGCGGTATAAGACGGCGCAGTGCATCCATGGACAAGGTAGAAAGATCCGCTGTAGCTTTTACATCCTTAAGCAGAAAACTAAGACGGTTCATATTGACCTGGCCCTTACCCTCTGCAAATATATTCCAAGAATCGCTTGCGAAGGAAGCGCGAAGCGTAATCGGGAAAGGCTCGGTTAAAGAAAAATTCTCTGCCTTAAGCGTTATCCGGTCAAAAATAAGAGAAAGTTTAGGGCCAAACGAATAATCGATATACGCAAGGCGCGCATTATCTATATTAATACGGTTGACGAATATCGCAGGCAACCCCGTAGCAGCCAGTTGAACAGATTCACTCTGCGGTTTCTGCCGGTGGCTCTCTATGGCTTGCTGCTTATCCTGCGCGGCCGCTCCAAATGCTTGCACGTTGATATGTCCGTCTTTAAGCCTGATGATGGTTATGTGCGGGGATTTACATTCAACTCCCAAAACCCGGATTTGTCTTTTAAGAATAAGCTCTTTTACGGAAACGCCGAGATTTATCTCTTTAGCAGTCAGGAAATTATCTTTCCCGAAGTCAGGATGCTCACCAACAGTTATATCCGTCAGGCGAAGTTGGATACCGCTCTTTAAGGAGAGCTTTAAATCAATCTTTGCAAAATCAACTGAACGCCCGAGCGCATTTTGGCTGGCAGCAATAATTTGCGGCTTGAAACGGTTAAAGTTAAAGGTCTTAAGAAAGATAAAAACTCCGATACCAACGATGACCAAAAGAAAAAATAAACTAATGATTATAGTCTTAAAAGTTTTCTTCATGTTTTCCGGATGAGTTGCTATTTTCTCTTGCCTCCCGAAATGCCTGAAGCCTATCAATAATCGGCTTTATTTCATCCCACGTTTTCTTGGGGATGTGACGCTGGAGTGTTTCCAGTGGCACCTTGTTTTCCAGTTCTCTAATGCTCTGTTCGATTTCATCCAAAAACTGTTCCTTTTCGCTGCAAACCCTGTTCAAACGCATCAATTCTTTCTGCAGCGAGTCGTTTCTTTCCTCAAGGAATGTAGTGCGCTCCCTCGTATTCAAAAGTTCCTTCCGTAAGGAAGAAACACTAAACCCCAGAAAAATAACTAAGCCGGTTAAAAATATAATAAATACTGATTTCATAAAAATTCCTTTAGGTTATATAATAGCATCACTTTAGGTTGCCTTATGCATATACAGCGTTTGTGTAGGATAGGCAAACTCTATACTCCGTTTTTCAAACTCCTCTTTAATTGCAAAATTAATCTCCTGTTGGATATCCATATACTTATTGTAATCGGAGCCGATAACGTAATATACAACTTCAAATATAAGGCTGAAATCTCCGTAACTAAAGAAGTGGACGCGGTCAAAAGACGTATCCTTGGCATTCTTGATAATATTTTCGATAATTTCGGGAATTTCTTTTAACTGGCTAAGCGGGGTTTGATACGTTACGCCTATACGGAATAAGACGCGCCTTTTTTCCATAAGCTTATAATTACGCACGCGCGAGTCTGTAAGATCGGTATTAGAGAATACCACCTGCTCTCCGCCTAAGCTGCGTATGCGCGTGGTCTTAATCCCGATATGCTCAACAGTGCCCATGAAATCGCCAATGATGATAAAATCCCCTAATTTAAATGGCCGGTCAAAAACTATGGAAAAATAACTGAAGAAATCCTTAAGCAGCGCCTGGCTGGCTATAGCCACCGCAATACCGCCAATTCCTAGCCCAGCGATTATTGTGGAAACTTTATAACCAAGATTATCCAGGAGGATTATCACAGCCAACGCCCAAATCAAAAATTTAACGGCCCGTAACATTCCCTCAAGGCTGCGCACCAACATAGGATCTTCCTGTTTTTTGGCTACATATATATTAAGGCCATAGCCGACAATCATAATCACTATGCGCGTGGCAAAAAAAGTTATAATAATCATTTCTAATGCGTTAATTACCACACCTATGCCCGAGGGCAACTTCAATGTTTTCACGCTTACATAAATACAACTAAGATATAATGCGGGC
>JAUYDQ010000033.1 GCA_030691725.1 Candidatus Omnitrophota bacterium | reverse complement strand
GCGAGTTTCTTAAGAAAAAGAAAAAATGGATGAACTGTATTTTCGGTTGCCTTATTACATATATTATTACAATTCTATCAATAATAGCATTTGTATATTTTAGTTTCTTTTTATCCAGGTTAATCTTTCATAAAATATTTTTTTGGAACATGCATAAGATTACCATTTAATGATAGTACATAATTATTGAGCTATTGAATTGACTGTTTTCTGTTTTTACCCTATAATAGCGAACATATTAGAAGAGAGGTTTACCCCGTTAGAAATAATAATCTAACAGGGGTAAAAAATTTCTAACGGGGTTAATATGTTACCGGACAAAAAAGGACATTTTAATGGTTTTGGCGGCAGATTTGTGCCTGAGACGCTTATTTATGCTCTCGATGAGTTAGAAAAAGAGTATAAGAAGGCGTGCCACGATAAAAAATTTATTCAACAGCTCGATTATTACCTTAAAGAATATGCCGGCCGGCCTACGCCGCTATATCTTGCCCACAACCTTAGTAGACATTTAGGCGTAAATAAGATTTATCTTAAAAGAGAGGACTTGCTTCACACAGGTGCGCATAAGATAAATAATACTTTGGGTCAGGTACTGCTGGCGCTTCGCATGAAGAAGGAGCGTATTATTGCCGAAACCGGTGCAGGCCAACACGGTGTAGCCACTGCTACAGTAGCGGCGATGTTTGGCCTTGAATGCGATATCTATATGGGCGAAGAAGATATCGAAAGACAAAGATTAAATGTCTTTCGGATGAAACTTCTGGATGCAAGAGTAATACCGGTGAAGAGCGGCTCAAAGACATTAAAGGATGCTACTACCGAGGCGTTAAGGGATTGGGTAACTAATGTACGCACTACACATTATATCATTGGCTCTGTAGTTGGGCCGCACCCATATCCGATGATAGTCAGAGATTTCCAATCAATACTTGGCCGTGAGGCAAAACAACAGATATTAAAGAAGGAAAATAGATTGCCTGACTATCTTGTAGCTTGCGTGGGCGGTGGTAGTAATTCCATAGGATTATTTCATCCGTTCTTCAAAGATAAAAAGGTAAAATTTATTGGTGTTGAGGCAGCGGGGATGGGCCTTGCATCAGGAAAGCATGCTGCTACTTTAGTCGCAGGGAAGCCCGGTGTTTTACACGGTTCTAAATCCGATCTTTTAGAAGATAAGTTTGGCCAGGTAAAAATTGCCCATTCTATTGCTGCAGGCCTTGATTATCCGGGGGTAGGGCCGGAGCACGCCTATTATAAGAAAATAGGCAGGGCAAGTTACGTGGCAGTCAGCGACAAAGAGGCATTGAAAGGTTTTCAGTTATTGTCCGAGAAAGAGGGAATAATTCCTGCCCTGGAGCCTGCGCATGCCATATTCTATTTAACCAAGATGGCAAAAAAGATTAATAAAGATTCCATTATCATTCTTTGCCTTTCTGGCAGAGGAGACAAGGACCTGGATATTGTAGTCAGGAGTTTAAAATTATGAATCGTATCGACCAAAAGTTCCACGCATTAAAAAAACATAATAAAAAAGCATTCGTTGCTTTTATTACTGCTGGCTATCCTAATCTCAACATCACTAAGAAACTAGTCTTGGAATTCGCTAAGATTGGTGTGGATATTATAGAACTGGGTGTTCCTTTCTCTGATCCTATGGCAGACGGCCCGATTATCCAGGAGGCATCACAGACAGCTTTAAAAAGAGGAATCAATCTTAATGATATATTAAATTTAGTAAAGATGGTCCGGAAAGATATAGGTATACCATTGTGTCTTATGACCTATTACAATCCTATATTTTGTTTTGGCGAAGAGAGATTTGTCAGGAAAGCTGCTGCCTGCGGCGTAGATGGTATAATCATACCCGACCTTCCTCCCGAAGAAGGCAAATCTTTTATCAGATTAGCCAATAAATTTGATTTAGATACCATATTTTTTCTTTCGCCAACGACTACGCGCGAACGTATAAAATTCGTATCCGGTATTTCTCGGGGATTTATTTACTATGTTTCTTTAACCGGAGTTACGGGGCCGCGCCAAAATCTTCCTAAGGACCTCATAAATAACCTAAAGGTAATTAAGAAGTTTACTGCTAAGCCTGTCTGTGTCGGATTCGGCGTATCAAGTGCCGAACAAGCAAAAGCGATTTACAGAATTGCTGATGGCGTAATAGTCGGCAGCGTTATTATTAAAAAGATCAGAGAAAATATAGGTAAACCCGATTTAGTCAAGAAGGTGGGCAAATTCGTTTCTAACTTAATGACATAAATTCAATGTATAAAAAGACAATATTAGAGAACGGTTTGAGAATAATTACGCATCCTATGAAGAGGATGCAATCTGTAGCTTTGGGCATCTGGATAAAGGTAGGCGGCAGGTATGAGGCGCCTGACTATAAAGGTATTGCTCATTTTTTAGAACACCTCGCCTTCAAGGGCAGTAAAAAATATTCCTGCCGCAGGATAAAAGAATCGATTGAAGGTGTAGGCGGTTCTCTAAATGGATTTACTTCTGAAGAATTGACTTGTTATTTGGTGAAATTACCGAATTTGCATCTGAATTTATCACTGGATATTTTATCGGATATGGTCATAAATCCTCTATTGCATCCAGAAGAGATTGAAAAAGAGAGGACTGTAATCTTAGAAGAAATAAAAATGTATAAAGATTTGCCTCAGAGTTATGTTTATGAATTACTCGATGAACTCTTATGGCCAAAGCAGCCTCTTGGTATGGCTATCACAGGAACGGTTGAGTCTGTTAACCGGATAAATAGAGAAGGCCTCTCTTTATTTGAGAAGCAATATTACGTTCCTTCAAATATTATAGTTAGTGCTGCGGGTTTATTAGAGCATAATAAGTTTACAAACAGGATAAAGAATATTTTTTCTTCTCTTAAAACCAAGAATGTAAGCGCATTCCTTAAAGTTAAAGAGGAACAGCTTCGGCCGCAGTTAAAGCTATTGCATAAAGATACAGAGCAGACACACTTGGTTTTGGGATTTCATGGTTTTAGAAGAGACCATCCTTCAAGATATGCACTAGGGCTTTTACACGTAATATTAGGTGCGAATATGTCCAGCCGCCTGTTTAATGAATTGAGAGAGAAAAAAGGTTTAGCCTATGAAATTGGTACACAGGTTAAATGTTTTCAAGACACGGGTGCATTTATTGTGCATGCCGGTATTGATAATCATAAAGTGAATGAGTCGGTGGAGCTGATTCTAAAAGAATTGGAAAAAGCCAAGAATCAACTGGTAAGTATTGATGAATTTAAGCGTGCAAAAGAATTTTATTTAGGGCAACTTGCGCTTTCTTTGGAAGAAACGCTAGACAATATGCTCTGGATTGGTGAATCTACAGCCGCGCTTGATGAGGTTTATTCCTTAAAAGACATAACGAAAAAGATAAATAAGATAAGACGCGAAGATATCCGTGAAGTTGCTGAATATATATTTAAAGAAAAAAGTTTAAACCTTGCGCTTATCGGCCCCCTTAAAGATAGCGAACAGGCTATTTATGGTCAGCTTCGCCTAAATTAATAATTAAATTCCAGATGAATTTACCCATAATATTAATATCTTTATTTATCCTTGCGGTACTATCTTTTTTCTTTTCTGCCTCTGAGACTTCGGTCATAGCTTTAAGCAAGATACGGCTGCGCCATATGGTGGCCCAGGGGATCAGGCGCGCAAAGAGCGTTCAGCAATTGGTAACCAAATCAGATAAATTTATTGCGTCTATTTTAATCGGAAATAATTTTGTGAATGTTGCCATATCCGCTATTGTGACGGCGATATTTGTGCGTTTATTTGGTTATAATTGGGGGGTAATCATTGCGACATTGGCATCGGCGTTATTTATACTCGTTCTTTGCGAGATAACGCCCAAGATTCTGGCGACCAAACATACAGAAAAGGTCGCTCTTTTTACTGCGCCGTTTATGGAGGTATTCATTAAATTATTGCATCCGGTCACTCGTATATTTATAGAGATAAGCAACTTTATCCTGAAGATATTAAGGATAGGGCATACAAAAAGGTCACCTTTAATAACCGAAGAAGAATTACGCCTGATGATAGAAATCGGGAAAGAAGAAGGGGTCCTCAGCGATGAAGAGAGGAAGATGTTGCATCGTATTTTTGAGTTTGGGGATACAAAGGTAAGCGAAGTAATGGTGCTAAAAGATAAAATCATCGGCGTCAATATAAATTCTAACCCTGAAGAATTATTGAATATTTTTGTGGAAGAAGGCCATGCCCGGTTGCCTGTTTATGAAAATTCTGCTGATAACATTATCGGTATAATTTATGCCAGAGATTTACTTTATGTATTAAGAGATAAGAGTTTATTTTTATTACAAGATCTCGTACACAAGCCATACTATGTACCCGGCACATTACGAGTGAACGAATTATTGAAAAGATTTCAGATAGATAAAATTCAAATTGCTATTGTAGTAGATGAGCACCAAAAGACAATTGGCATGGTGACGCTGGAAGATTTAATTGAAGAAATCGTTGGCGAGATTGAAGAAGAGCATATTAATTGCGCTTCAGATAAGAATTGATTGACCCTGAACCTTTATTGTGTATAATATATTTTATATTAAATTGTAGGGTTGACATACAAATTGAGCTGTGATAGTATAACACATATTGTTTGAGACATCCTGCCAGAAAAAAGCGGGATAATTCGCACTTATAACTTACTCACACTGTCGTGTTCGTAAGTTATGTGCTCATTAAAGGAGTAATAGAAATGGCAGAAAAGGGATTTTGTGTAAAATGCAAAGAAAGCAGAGAAATGAAATATGAGCAAAAAGTTACTATGAAAAACGGCCGTTTAGCAGCAAAGGGAAAATGTATTAAATGCGGCACGGGAATGTATAAGATCTTAGGAAATAAAAAATAACTTAAGACGCCGAACCTTACTCGAGTGATCAAAAATACTT
>JAUYDQ010000132.1 GCA_030691725.1 Candidatus Omnitrophota bacterium | reverse complement strand
TTAAACATCGGATTAGGTATGAATCCCGCTTTAGTGGGTCTGGTGGGAGCCATTCCCCGTATTATCGATGCCATATCAGATCCCCTTACCGGTTACTTTTCAGATAATTTCCGAACCCGATGGGGGCGCCGTAGGCCTGTTATATTCTTTGGAGCGATTACCGGAGGAATTTTCTACGCATTGATGTTCCAACTATATAAGGGGCATAGCGAAAGTTTCTATTTCTGGTATTTCGCGGGGTTACAGAGCCTCTATTTTCTGGGATTTACCTGTTTTTCCATCCCATGGATCGCGCTAGGCTATGAAATGACACCCGATTATCATGAGCGGACACGACTCCAGGCGGCCAGCAATTTTATCGGTCAATTTGCCTGGGTAATCGCTCCCTGGTTCTTCAAAATCATGGACAACAAGAGTATGTTTACAGATATTGTTCATGGAGCACGGATCCTCTCAATAATCCTCGGTGCCTTTATCGTAGTCGGTGGCATACTTCCGGCAATTTTTATCAAAGAGCGTTTCGCTGACATAGCGAAACCTAAAAGAGGAGAGGGTCCTTGGAATGTTACGAAAGACTTCTTCAAAGGTTCTGTGATCGCTTTCAAATGCCGTCCCTTTGTTAAACTTTGTGCGGTAACATTCCTGATCTTTAACGGCTTCATGCTTGCTTCCGCCTTCTCAGCCTATGTTATCTTCTTCTACGTGTATCATGGCGATTATTCCAAAGGCGGCACATTGCTTGGCTGGTTCGGTTCGCTTAGTTCCATTTGTACTTTCTGCGTCATTTACCTGGCCACATGGCTCTCCACAAAGATCGGCAAGCGCAACACCTTTTTAATCACCATCTCCATTTCAATCATCGGTTACGCTTTGAAATGGATAGGGTATAACCCCAATCAGCCATACTTACTGTTGATTGCTGCACCTTTTATTGCATTCGGTCTGGGATCGCTCTTCACATTGGTCAACTCCATGGTAGCCGATGTTTGCGACCTTGACGAACTTCAAACCGGCACACGCAGAGAAGGTATGTTTGGTGCTATTTACTGGTGGATGGTAAAACTAGGATTAGCCATTTCATCGCTTCTCTCCGGAATCCTCCTGAATGTAACCGGCTTCAATATTGCATTAGGCGCCAACCAAACAGCTAAAGCTTTATTGTATATGCGGCTGTGCGATATCGGCATTCCGATTGTGACCTCTTTAGTCGCTATTTTCATTATTATGACTTTTGACATCTCAGAAGCTAAGGCATATGACATTCGTGCGCAGGTCGAAAGGCGAAGAGGAGAAAGACGAAGCGAAGAAAGACGAGTAGAAGAAGAAAGACGAAGCGAAGAAAGACGGGACCAAGGCTAATATATCACCGCGGGGAGCGGTTGTAGAAAGGATCATGAGCGAAACTCAGCGGATGGATATTTATGATAATTTCCTGGAGCTTTATTATAGGTATGGCGATATTTTGTTTTAGCAGAATATTCAAAAAGGGTCTCGGCGGCGAAGACGCGAAAACATTAAAGCGACTCAAAAAATAGGAGGATATTTAATAATGGGAGCAAATTTTGCACAAAATTGGCCGGTTTATTTACTTTTAGGAGCGTTTATTAGTTTCGTTGTTTTTGCAATACGTAATAGCAGACAACAAGAAAAGATAAATAAAGAAGCTCAAAATAAAGAGAAAGATAAAACTCAAAATAAGAGCTAAAGAGACGAGGAAAGATGGCTTTTGTTTGTTTAAAATTTATTGTTTGCGCTGCAATAATTTTCTATAGCGGAAAGCGCGTGGCTAAATGCGGAGATATTATAGCTGAAAAAACTGGTCTAGGTGGTCTCTGGATTGGTGTAATATTGGTAGCGATTGCTACCAGCCTTCCGGAAATATTCACAGGCGTAGGAAGCACGGTTTTTGTAAATGCACCTGATTTAACCGTGGGGAATTTATTTGGTGCTAATACCTATAATCTTTTAAATATTTCTCTGTTAGATTTCTTAAATAAGGGTTCGCCCTTATTAAGTTCAGTCTCCATAGGGCAGCTATTAACAGCCGGGCTAAGCCTTATTCCGCTATTAATTGCTTCTATTGGAATATTTTTAAGTATACGATTGCCGCAGCTTAGTTTCATGAATATCAGCCTCTACAGTATTTTGATTTTGATTGCATACATGGTTTCAGTGAGAATAATATTTAGATTTGAAAGAAATCAACAGCAAATCATGAGGGAATTAAAGAAAGAAGAAGAAATTTTACTTAAATATAATGATATCCCTCTTAAAAAAGCTTGTATTCTCTATGGGGTTTTCGCGATTATGATTGCGGGCGCTGGCATTTGGCTTGCTTATATCGGTGAAGAATTGGCTCGGCTTTTAAGCTTAGGTCAGAATTTTATTGGAAGCTTATTTCTTGGTTTTGCTACTACTTTACCAGAAATAACTGTTTCAGTTGCCGCTCTGCGCATAGGCGCAAAAGAGTTAGCAGTAGCAAATATGCTTGGATCAAACCTCTTTAATATGGCAATTATTTTCCTAAATGATATTTTCTATAGAAAGGCCCCGATTTTTAAAGTGATATCTCAACAACACATCTTTACCGCTTTTATTGTTATGCTTATGACCATAACAGTTATAGTTGGTCTAATTTTAAAACCAAAGAAGAAAATCAGGTTTGGTTTAAGCGTTTATTCTATTATGTTAATTACGATATTTATCGTGGGGGCTTATATTAATTTTATTTTGGGAAACAAATAGGGGGAGGTGGTCAGTATGGGGTTTTGGAATAATATGAACGGAAAAATTAAAAAGATGACAGTCGCGGATATAGGGTTAGTTAAAGGCTCGGTTTTCTTTGCGACTATCATCATCGTAAAATTCTTTCCGCATCTATTGAAGATCAGTTATGTTTTTTTATTTATGTTTATGGTAGCTTGTTCTATAAAGCCTCTATATAGTTTTTGGATTAAAAGCGACCGGTGCAAGAAATAAAACCGGTTTTTAAGAGTAAAAAAGAATAGTTGGTGTTCTAGGGAAAGGAGGATATTGTGGAAAAGAAATGTGGAAAAACAGATTTAACTAATAACATCAGAGAAAAGGCAAGGGAATTGTGGGAAAAGGATGGATGCAAGCAAGATCGCGATTTAGATTATTGGTTACAGGCTGAAAAGATTATAAAAGGGCAAATGAAAAAATAGCAGTTTATTGTCAATGTCCGGACAAAGAGACGCGGGCAAACTTATCTCCTAATATCTCAAATAGTTATGCAATTTCCAGTCAGAAATGACCGGACAAAACAGACATGGCTCGACGCGCTCACTGCGTTCGCTTGCTCACCATCGCGAGGAAATCGCCTCTCTGAAGCGCCGAATTTCCTTGATAACAACTGTAATCTCGATATAATAGGGAGCTGTAAGTAGAGAGAGGTTTTCCCTCGCTGAGTACGAATCGCGTCACCTACCCATTTTCTAGTTGTTTTTTTAAAACAAGGAGGTGTTTATGTTTAGTCCAATTTTAATGTTTTTAGTAATCTTGGGTGCGTTTATCTGTTTGCTAGGGATTAGAATTGTGTCACAATGGCAGGTCGGTGTAGTTTTTCGTTTGGGAAAACTAGTCAGACAAATTAAACCTGGATTAAACATTATCATCCCGGTTTTAGAATATGTAACTTGCGTTGATATGCGCATTCGGACAATGGATGTCATCCCCCAAGAAATTATGACTAAGGATTCGGTTCCAGTCAAGATCGACGCCGTGGTCTATTATAAGATTTTCGATGCACCGAAGTCAATTATAGCAGTTGAGAATTTTGGTATGGCGTCTATCCTATTGGCTCAATCTAAGCTGAGAGATGTTTTAGGTAAATATGATCTAGATACCCTTCTAGCTAACAAAGATCAGATTGGTAAGGAAGTATTGGTGGCATTACAAGGGCCAACAGATGAGTGGGGTATTACTATCATCAGCGTCGAGATTAAGAATATCGAATTACCGGATAATATGAAGCGTGCAATGGCTAAGGAAGCTGAGGCTGTCCGAGAGAAACGCTCGCGATTAGTTAAAGCTTCAGCAGAAGAGGAGGCGAGCAGGAAGTTTATGGAAGCTGCTAAAG
>JAUYDQ010000128.1 GCA_030691725.1 Candidatus Omnitrophota bacterium | reverse complement strand
TTCATAATAATGCCTTTCCCACTAAATCGTATTCTAGGGTATCGGTAATTTCTACCTTTACAAAGTCGCCGACTTTTAATGCTTTCTTAGAATCCACGTAAATCAGGCCATCCACTTCGGGGGCATCGTATTGAGTACGGCCTAAATAAAAATCTTCTTCTTTTTCATCTATTAAGACATCGATAATCTTTCCTAAAAATTCTTTATTTACATCCTGGGAGATTTTTTGCTGTTGCATCATAAGAGTATTAAAACGCCCTCCTTTAATTGCAGCCGGAATCTGCTTTTTAAAATTATACGCCTGCGTGCCCTCTTCCCGGGAATAGATAAATGCACCTAATCTTTCAAACTTTACATCTTCGATAAAATCCAATAATTCCTTAAAATCCTTGTCTGTTTCTGAAGGAAATCCTACTATGATTGAAGTGCGTATTGCTATATTAGGAATCTTCTTTCTAATTTTATCGATAGTCCTTAAGATGTCCTGTCTGGTCGTCTGCCTGTGCATTAACTTTAATATCCGGTCATTTATGTGCTGCAAAGGTAAATCGATGTATTTGCAAACCCTGGGCTCATCTTTAATCAACTCTAATAATTCATCGTTAATGCGGCTGGGATACAGATAAAGTAGTCTTAACCAGCCGATATTTGGGCTTTTCTTAATTATCCTCTTTAAGAGTTCAGGTAATCTCGTGCTTCCGTATAAATCCAGACCGTAACCCGTGATATCCTGACCGATAATATTTACCTCTGAGACTTTATTTTTATCGAGTCTTTCTATTTTACCAAGTATAGAATCTATATCAAGGCTGGTGAATCTTCCTTTTATCTTCGGAATAACACAATAACTGCAATTGTTTATACAGCCTTCACAGATTTTTACATATGCATAATGTTTGGGAGTAAGGCGAAATGTCCCAAGATTATGATTTAAAGAAGTTTTTCCCACAAAAGCGTCGACTTCCGGAAGTTCCTTATGTAATTTATCTTTATAGCGCTCGGCCAAACAACCATAAACAATTATCTTCTTAAGTTTGCCTTGTCTTTTTAAATCAATCAAATCCAGTATGGCATCTATTGATTCCGTCTTGGCATCTTCTATAAAAGCACAGGTATTCACTATTGCCACATCTGCCTTATCTATATCTACAATAGGGTATCCTCTCAAGGCTAATCCACCCAAAATACTTTCTGAATCTACTAAGTTTCTGGGACAGCCCAAACTTAAGATCCCGATCTTATCTCTCATCGCTTTATACTTAAACCTTCCTTAGTAATCAATATATTCTTAAGCGCCTGACCTCTCCTGCCCAGGCCCGATATACGCTTACCATTTACTTCTAATTCAACAACTCCGGCATTCCCTAAAGAAATCTCTATTTTATCTTTTGCCTGCCAGCTTTCGGATCTACCCTTCTTTAAGATATTTTGAAACATAACTCGGCCATCGGATTTTACCTGTATAAAGCAATTTTCTTTGGCGTGTATATCTAAGGTTATTATTTTTACTACAGGTGAATTCTGTAACTTAGGTTTAGGAATCCTATTGTCTGCCTTGGATGAAATTACGGCAGGTAGTTCAGCTCTCTTGGAGAGCCGGCTAGCCTTAAAAGAAATAAATTTACCTAAATTAAATAAGCCCATAATAAATATAAGTATTAAAATAATCGTAACAATTATTTTTATATGTCTGGCTTTAAGGAGAAAAAGTTTAAATGAGGACATTTTAAACAATGAAGCTGGTTTTTCTTGAAAATCCGACACGTAGCTAATTGTAGTTTTAGGTTCTTTATAATCAGGCATGCAATCCCGAGGGTCAACGCCTAAAAATTTACAGTAGATTTTTAAAAATCCTTTTATGTACACCGGGCTAAAATTTACGAGACTATCCTCTTCTATGGCCTTAAGTATATTTAAATGAATTTTTGTCTTCTTGTGTACTTCTTCAAGGCTTAAGCCCTTTTGTAAACGCAGATTTTTAAGTTTAGTCCCGACTGATTCCATCACTCTTTGCTCACCCTTGGCATTATTTCTTTCTCAAGCCAGGCTTCTCTATCGATTAGGATTTTACGCGGCTTGCTTCCTTCAAAAGAGCCGATAAGGCCTTCTTGTTCCATCATATCAATAATACGGGCAGCGCGCGTATAACCCAGACGCAGACGCCTTTGTAATATCGATACTGATGCCTGACCGCTCTCCATGATGACCTTAACTGCCTGATCATAAAATTCGTCTTTTTCCCCATTTACAAAAACAGATTTTTGTTGTTCTTTTAAGATTTCTTCATCGTAAACCGGCTCCGCCTGAGACTTGATAAAATCTACTATTCTTTCGATCTCCCTATCATTAAGTAGCGAACCTTGAGCGCGGATTAACTTTGACTCTCCTGGACGCAAAAATAACATATCGCCTCTGCCTAAAAGTTTATCTGCCCCATTCATATCCAATACTGTGCGCGAATCCACCTTAGAGGCTACCTTAAAAGATATGCGTGCAGGAAAATTTGCCTTAATCACTCCTGTAATTACATCTACTGAAGGTCTTTGCGTAGCTAAAATTAAATGTATGCCTACTGCACGGGAAAGCTGCGCCAGCCGGGTTATCGCATTCTCAATCTGATCACGCGCCACATTCATCAAATCCGCGAGTTCATCTATAATGACCACAATATAAGGGAGTTTTTCTTGTTTTTCGTTATAAGCCTCGATGTTTCTTACGCCTAATTTGGCTAAAAGCTGATAGCGCCCCTCCATTTCATTTACTACCCAATTAAGAGCAACAGATGCTTATTTTGCATCTGTCACCACAGGACACAAAAGATGCGCTAATCCGTTAAAGGGCGCTAATTCTACCATCTTAGGGTCAATCATTAAAAGCTTCAGTTCATTCGGCGTTGCCTTAAAAAGCATGGATAAAATTAAGCAGTTCATGCATACGGTTTTACCTGAACCTGTAGTCCCCGCAATTAAAAGATGGGGCATATCGCTTAAATCTGCCATCACGGGCTGGCCGGCAATATCCTTACCCAAGGCAAGGGTTAATTTTGACTCTGATTTTTGGAATTCTGAGGATGCGATTACCTCTTTTAAATAAACAAAGCTACTTTGTATGTTAGGAACCTCAACGCCTACCCTGCCCTTTCCCGGTATAGGCGCCACAATTCTTACTGACTGCGCTTTCATTGTCAGAGCAATATCATCGCTCAGAGCCACAATGCGGTTCAATTTTACTCCCGGCGCAGGCTCTAATTCATATCGCGTAATTATCGGCCCGCGTTCAATATCTGTAACTTTAACCGAAATGCCAAAATCATCTAAGGTATCCTCCAGAATACGCGCATTAGCAGTGAGGTCTTCTTTAATTTGTCTGGCCTCAAGCGGAGGCGGTGATTCTAATAAATCAAGCGTGGGTAAATGGTAATCGCCGATTTTTATTTCCTGCGGTCTTATTTTAGCTTCCTCTGTAAGCGGCTTTGTTTTTATCTGAATCTTAGGCTTTAGGGATAGGGTAGGCTTGCTAATGGACTCAACTTTAGGTAAGGCTTTTGATACCAAAGATTCTTTGGATTCTTTTCTTTCAGTGAATACTGGCTTTATTACTGCAGCCTTGGATTTCATTCTAAAACTGAAGATGGGTTTGAGTATAGAGTTAGTTTTATTTATAACATTTAAAAATAATGAGGAAATTAAAATCTCGGTAACCAATGCCAGCGATAAGATAATAAAAGTAACAAAGATAATAAATCCGCCTAATCGGCTAAAATATGCGGTAATAAAATTAGAAATAACGGCTCCTAGAAAGCCGGCGTAATAAAACCTGATAAACTCATTCTTTAAATTAAACATTCCGATTAGGGAACCGATGGATAATAATAAAATTAGAATTCCTAATATCCTCGCTATGCTTAAATATGGTATCTGTTGTCTGAAAAACTTTATTCCTAACATCAGAATGAATAAGGGGATGAGGAAACTGGTGGGCCTGCCAAACAAAAATACAATTATTCCACCAAGATACGCGCCAAATATACCCAGGAGATTCTTTAGCGGGATATTAGGGTGAGAGGTGTAAAAAGACAAGTCAAGGCGTTCAAACCTGATGAGGCTGGCTAAAACCATAAGGCCTACGGCTACGAGGATAACGCCGCGTACTTCATTTAATCTTCTTTCTTTCACTTTTAATTATTTATTCTTGAGACCCGCTGTTTTCTGGAGGGACCTGCTTTTTGCTCAAATTAATCCTGCCTAACTCATCTATACCTATAACCTTAATTTTGATTTCATCTCCGACCTTAACTATTTCTTCAACGTTCTTCACAAAAGTATCGGCTAATTCAGAAACATGCACCAGCCCTTCTTTGCCGGGGGCAATCTCGCAAAAGGCGCCGAAGGCCATTATGCGCTTTACCTTACCTATATATATACGGCCGACTTCAATATCTTCGGCTATTGCCTTAATCATATCGATTGCCGCTTTAGATTTCGAGGCATCCGTTGAAGCAACTAAAACACTTCCGTCGTCTTGAATATCAATACTTGCTCCTGTCGTAGCAATAATCTTCTTTATGGTCTTACCGCCCGGCCCAATAATCGCACCGATTTTTTCCGGATTGACTTTGATAATATCTATACGCGGAGCTTGAGCGGATAACTCCTGGCGCGGCTGGGCCAATGCCTCTTTCATTTTATCTAAAATGAAGTATCTTGCCTCTTTTGCTTGCAAAAGGCACCTATTTAATAACTCTAAATCAATGCCATCTATTTTTAAATCTAATTGTATGGCAGTAATACCTGTTTTGGTACCCGCAACTTTGAAATCCATATCGCCAAAATGGTCTTCGAGACCAGTAATATCAGTTAAAATCACTGCCCTTGTATCCTCTTTAATAAGACCTAAGGCGATCCCGCCTACCGCATCTTTTATAGGAACGCCGGCGTCCATTAATGATAAGGTTGCTGCACAAACCGTCGCCATACTGGAAGAGCCGTTGGACTCTAAAATTTCAGAAACTACCCTTATAGTATAAGGAAATTTTTCTTTGGACGGTATAACCGCTAAAAGCGACCTCTCAGCCAAAGCTCCGTGACCGATTTCACGACGACCCGGCCCGCGCACAGGCGCGGTCTCGCCTACGCTAAAAGGAGGAAAACTGTAATGCAACATAAAAGATTTATATTTTTTGCCCTCTAATGCCTCAATAAGTTGTTCATCTTCTCCTGTGCCCAGCGTGGTAATAGCCAGGCCCTGTGTCTGGCCGCGTGTAAATAGGCTCGAACCATGGGTGCGCGGCAATACAGAAACCTCGCAAGTAATAGGCCGGATATCTTTGAATCCGCGGCCATCTATACGCACATTTTCATCTAATATTTTCTTTCTTACCTGCTTCTTTTCTATTTCAACCAAAGCCGTTCTAACATCCGCAGCCAAGTATCCTTCAAGAGCAAGTTTAGCTTCCGATTCTTTAGATAATAAGTCTACCGCCTCCTCCCGCTCTTCTTTTTTGCTTAGTTTATAAACATCTTTCAACTTTTCTCCGGATAACTCCTCAACCTTCTTCTGCAATGCAAGGTCTGTTTTCTTATACTCAATATCAGCCTTGGGCTTCCCATATTGCTGCATAAATTCTTTCTGCAGGCCAAGCATACACTGGAGATTCTCAAAGCCGAATTTAACTGCCTCTAAAAATATTTCCTCGGACACCTCTTTAGATTTAGATTCAAGCATCACAATGCCTTTATTATTGGCGACCACAACCAAATCCAAATCCGAATTCTCAAGTTGGGCATATGTAGGATTAAGGATAAACTGATTATCTACACGCCCTACGCGGCAGCAAGCGAGCGGCCCGTTAAAAGGAATATCGGATATGGACAAAGCCGCTGATGCGCCGATTACCGCAAGGATATCGGAATCATTTTCTCCATCGCTGGATAAAACAATCGCCATAATCTGAACTTCATTAAGAAGCCCTTCAGGAAAGAGCGGGCGTATGGGCCGGTCAATAAGCCGTGCAGTCAGAATTTCGCTCTCAGAAGGCCTGCCTTCTCTTTTAAAGAAACCACCCGGTATCTTTCCTGCAGCGTATGTCTTCTCTTGATATTCTACAGTGAGAGGGAAAAAACCCTGGCTTTCTTTGGGCTCTTTGGACATACAGGCAGTAACCAGTACCATAGTTCCTCCGTACTGAACAGCAACTGAGCCGTTTGCCTGTTTAGCCATTTTTCCGGTTTCCAAGATTAGTTCGTTATTTCCGAATTTAGTTTTCATTAGATTATCCTGCATAATAGTATCCCGTTATTAGAACCGATAAAAAGACGGATTTATTTTCTCAAGTTAAGCTTTTCTATAACTTCTTCGTATTTCTTGATATCTTTATCCTTGAGATAATTGAGGAGCCTGCGGCGCCTTCCTACTAACATAAGAAGCCCGCGGCGAGAATGGAAATCTTTCTTATGGTACTTAAAGTGTTCTGCTAAGCTACTAATCCTTTCGGTCAAGATCGCAACCTGGACTTCGGCTGAACCGGTATCCCTGGAATGAACCTTGAAACTATCGATAATCTCTTTCTTCTTCTCCTTAAGCAAAACCAATTGATTCACCTCCTTTATTTTCAAGAAGTTATTATATCTTACTTCATATTATAAGTCAATATATTATGATATTAATTTTCGGTTTTGGGTTAAAGTTAAGGAAGGCTACGGGGGAATAAAAGTTAACTTTTAAATTTGTCCAAAATAAAAATAATAAATTTTCCCAAAAGCCAGATAAAAAATATCGCAAACATAAATGTAAATATGATTCTTAAAAATAAACCGAGTACTACAAGCAAGGGGAGAAATAAAATTCCTATACCTGTAAGTATAGCTACGACTAGCAAAAAGATTAAGCCCACAAAAAATGCTTTCATAATTTAATGTCCTCCTTTAACATAGATACTATATAATACTATCTAATAATAGCAAAAGGGCAGATTTGATTATAGGCGCAATATTGACAAGCCATATATGCCGGCGTCGCGGCGAAGTTTCTATCGCGAATACCCTGCGAAACCTCACCTATTTTATCTTTTACTTTTTCTAAATCGCTTTCTCGTATCTGATTAGTCCCGATGATACCCGATTCTAAAAAATAAAGCTCTACACGTTTGGGAAATTGCCCGAATACAGTCTTATAGGCAAGTGCGTAAAGGGCAAGCTGCATACTCTCTTTTGTGCGCTTATCTGCCTCCTTTTGGGTTTTAATTTCTGAAGTCTTAAAATCCATAATTACTGCCCTGTCTTCCTCCATATCTATGCGGTCAAAACGGCCGGTAATTTTATTATTCCCTAAAATAAACGAGAATTCTTTCTCAATATATATAGGCCTGGAATTACGTTTCTCTTCTTCATTAAAGAATTTAATTAATGCCTCAAGGCCTTTGCGAAAGCGCTCTTGTTGGTGCTTTTCATCCAGAAAACCCTGCGGGTCGAAGCTCTCTTTAAATGTATTTAACAAATCCTCTACGGACATGTTTCTGCCCGCCATCTTAAATTGAAAATATTTAGTCACAACTGTATGCATTGCCCGACCGTAAATAACCGTATGGTATTCCATAATAGGGACGCGCAATATATTTACGTATTTATATTTTAACGGACAGGTCAGATAGTCATCAATATGGTAATAGCTTAAAGCGATAAGTTTACCTTCGGGAATCCCGGTAATTTGTGGCTTGGGAGATTCTTTTTGAGGAGCAAAGCGTTCAATTGTTTCAAGGGCACTGGATTTCTTTTTCTCTAATTCCTTTACGACTTCACCCTGTGCTTCCAAAACAAATTGACTGATGCGTCTTAAGCGGCTACCGCCATAGTCAGAGGCGCTCGTAAAATATAGTTCCTCTTTAGCGCGCGTCATACCAACGTAAAATAGCCTGCGTTCCTCCTGGATATGAAAATCTCCGGTTGGCAATACTTCCTTAATTAAAACATCCGGTAACTCAATGGGTTGCCGGCGGTGCGGCCAGGGGAAACGGCCTCCAACTAAACTGACGAGGAATACTACCCGAAATTCCAATCCTTTTGCTTTATGAATCGTGAGCACATTTACTGCATCGCAATCCAAGTCTGCCTCTACCGTAGGCGGATCATCGCCTGCTTCGATGAGAAGATTAAGATAATTCACGAAACTTATAACCCGGTCTTCCTGGGCTACTAGTTCGAAATCTCGCACAATATTGAAGAATTTTGCGAGATTTTGAATCTTGGTTTCATTTTCTAAGCTGGGATTCTGGGTCAGCCTCTTCAAAAAACTGGTTTCAGTCAAAAAACTATAGAGCAATCTTCCGGTAGTTTGTTCGCGGGAAATCTTCAAGAATTTCTTAAGGTCAGCTAAAATATTTTCTATTTTACTCTTAGATTCATCGCTTATATCTTGTAATTCCGGTATATTATCCAGTTCGCCAAATACTAAATAAAGCGCTTTATTCCTGCGCTTTGCATAATGTGCGCACAGGCCTAAATCAGAAAGACTTAAGGCATAGACTTCGGAACTGACCAGATAATACAAACTAAGGGAATCCGAAGAGTTAGCCACCGCGCGTAAAAAATTTATGCATAACTTAACCTCTTCCCGTGAATAAAGCCCCTGGTTACCGCTGAACTGCCAGGGTATATCCTGCATATTCAATGCCTGTAAAAAGCTTTGGGCATCAGAATTTGAACGCACGAGAATTGCGAAATCGCGATACTTAAAATTTCCTATCCCTACTTTGCCTTTTATTATCTTAGCTACATTATCTGCTTCGGTAGAATTTGTATCAAAATGTAAGTGCTGCACAGGGCTACTTTCTTTAGATAAACCAATGAGTCGTTTATCAATATTTGCCTTTACCTCAAAACGTTCAGGATTATTATGTTGTATAAGCCGGTAAGCGCTATCTAAAATTACCTGAGAAGAACGATAATTCTGAACAATACTTACCT
>JAUYDQ010000099.1 GCA_030691725.1 Candidatus Omnitrophota bacterium | reverse complement strand
TAGAGCGCATGTTACCGTTAACACTACAGCTTTTAGAAGCGGGTCTGCCGGTAATTTTAGTTTTGAATATAATGGATGAAGCCAAGGAGTCAGGGGTAGGCATTGATGTTTTGCGTTTAGAAAAAGAATTAAATATATCTGTTGCAGCAACGGTATCTACTACGGGAGAGGGGATGGATATTTTAAAGGGGAAAATAGAAGAGTATGTTAGAAGATTTTGCTAAGAAAATTGGTTATGACGATCCTTTGGAGATTTATTTATCAAAACTTGAAGCATTGATAATCGGTGATTATGCAATCTCAAAGCGTTCAATAGCCCTGCTACTCCTTCAGGAAGATAAGGATATATTGGCTTTAATCAAAGATAAAGAAAAGGATAGGATAGATGAAATCCTTAAGATTGTCCGGGAGGCAGCAGCGCATTATTCCCATCCGCTTAGCTATATTATCAGCCAGCTTCGCCAAGAGGAGGCGAATCGGGTATGCAGCGCGGTTATGAGTTTTAAGCAAAGCCATAGAATTACATTTCGCGAACGCCTCAGTAAGATTATGATGAATCCCTTTACCGGAGGCCCCATACTCCTGTTTGTATTATATTACGGATTATACAAATTTGTGGGCACCTTTGGGGCAGGTGTTTTGGTTAATTTCTTAGAAAATAAGGTCTTTGGAGAATATATTAATCCCTTCATGATTAATCTTGTAAATAATATTGTGCCATTTAAATTACTGCAAGATTTATTGGTCGGAGAATACGGAATAATTACATTGGGGATACGCTATGCCTTTGCGATTATTCTGCCTGTCGTAGCTACATTTTTCTTTGCTTTTGCGATTGTAGAAGACACAGGGTATCTGCCTCGCCTGGCTATGCTGATAGACCAGCTTTTTAAAAGGATAGGGCTTTCTGGACGGGCAGTAATACCATTGGTTTTAGGTTTTGGTTGCGATACTATGGCTACCATGGTTACCCGGACCCTTCCTACTAAGAGGGAACGCATAATTGCAACGCTCTTGTTGGCTTTGGCCATTCCTTGTTCAGCACAGATGGGCGTGATATTGGCGCTTCTCGGAGATAAGCCATGGGGTTTGATTATCTGGTTGAGTGTAATTATATTGGTTTTTTTGATAGTCGGATTTTTAGCTGCTAAGATTATGCCTGGTGAGTTACCCACATTCTATATGGAGATACCTCCACTTCGCCTGCCGCAACTCTCCAATATCCTACGCAAGACATACAGCCGTTTAAAATGGTATTTTATGGAAATATTTCCTCTATTTATCTTTGCCAGTGTGCTTATTTGGCTGGGGCAAATAAGCGGGGTATTTAATGTTTTAGTTAAGATATTAGGGTATCCAGTACGCTGGATTGGCCTGCCGCATGAATCTGCGGTTGCTTTCTTATTTGGATTCTTTCGCCGGGATTACGGCGCTGCAGGGCTGTACGATTTAAAGAAAGCGGGTTTATTATCCGGCAATCAATTGGTCGTTGCCTGCGTTACCCTTACGCTGTTTCTACCCTGTATCGCGCAATTGTTGATGAATATTAAAGAGCGGGGCATACGCATGGGTATGGCTATGTCAGTGTTTATCTTGTTTTTTTCATTCTCAATAGGATATTTGCTAAATATAATCTTGACGCTGTTGAACGTTCAGCTATAATGTGAATGAAGCCATAATTTATGGAGCTCTTCAAGCTACATAAATTATTCGGCTGAATTTACCCCTCACTCAGATACGTAGGAGCGTCTCTAAGTACTAACTGAGTGAGGGGTTTAATTCGCAGACGCTTCGCTACAACTTATGTCGCACTTCTTGCTCCGTAAGTTGTCTGCTCATTAAATAAGGAGAATTCAGATGTTATCCGAGCGTGCAGAAGAGATCCTGGAAGCCTTGTGGATTCAGCTGGAAGAGCAGGGTAAGAAGCAGCTTGACTTGGGTGCAAGCCGCGATGAACCGGCAATTGAAGAGCTGATTAGGCTTGGGTTTATTCGAAGAGATTTAGACCACATACACCTATTAGAAAAGGGCAAAATACATGCTAGCGCCTGTGTGCGAAGACACAGGCTTGCTGAACGGTTATTGGCAGATGTATTTGATGTGAAAAAAAAGATAATTGATGAGGTCAGCTGTAAATTTGAGCATCTGCTTCATGAGGGGTTAGAAGATAATGTCTGTACACTATTAGGCCATCCTAAAGTGTGCCCTCACAGTAAACCCATTCCTCCGGGAAAATGTTGCAGAGAAAAGATAAATAAAAAATTGCTTAAATTCCTCGCTCCTTTATCTGATTTAGAAGTAAAAGACAAGGGAAAAATTGCTTATCTTCAAGCTAAAGACAGAAGCCAAATGCAGAAACTTATAAATATAGGCGCAATACCAGGCGTATCAATAGTGCTTTTACAGAGATTCCCTTCCTATGTCTTTCAGATTGGACAGAGCCAATTCGCCGTTGACAAAGAGCTCGCTTCCAGTATTTATGTGCGCTTGACTAAGTAGTTGTCCACTCTTATAATATAAACACAAATAGAACTTTAATCCCGTACCTTTAAATAAGGTGCGGGATAAATATTTTCATTAAAGACCGTGAAAGCAATTGCCTTAATTTCAGGTGGGCTGGATAGTACGTTAGCCACAAAGCTGATTCAGGATTTAGGTATTGAGTTAATCGCTCTCAATACTGTAAGTCCTTTTTGTCTTTGTAATCGTCGGTCATCGAGGGGTTGTTTATACGGAGCGAATTCGGTAGCTAAACAATTGGGTTTGAAGTTAATCAGCGTTGATGTATCTAAAGATTTTCTTGAGATTGTAAAAAAACCCAAACACGGATATGGTTCAAATATGAATCCCTGTATCGACTGCCGCATACTCTTGTTTAAGAAGGCAAAAGAGGCCATAGAGAAAGAAGGTGCATCATTTGTAATTACTGGTGAAGTCTTAGGCCAACGACCAATGTCACAGAAACTAAACACAATGAAGCTTATTGAAAGGGAGGCCGGTTTAGAGGGTTTAGTATTACGGCCTCTCTCTGCAAAGGTTCTTGAGCAAACCATCCCCGAAAAACAAGGCTGGATTGCCAGGGATAAACTTCTTGCCATAAATGGCAGAAGTAGGCGAGAACAGATAGCCAAGGCTCGTAAGTTAGGAATTAATGATTATCCTTGCTCAAGCGGAGGATGCCTCTTAACCGATCCGGAATTCAGTAGGCGCTTAAAAGATCTTATAAAATACGGAGAGTTTAACCTGGAGAATGTCCAGCTTCTTAAGATAGGTAGGCATTTTCGGTTAAATGATACGTCGAAACTGGTAGTGGGAAGGAACGAGAAAGAAAATGAACGCTTGCTTAATCTCGCACGGGAAGATGATTATTTATTTATGCCTAC
>JAUYDQ010000051.1 GCA_030691725.1 Candidatus Omnitrophota bacterium | reverse complement strand
TAGTACTTAATTCATAATTAAGTACTATGTCCCCTGAATTTTGCAGAAACAGATTTCTGAATTTAATATGAGTTTACAAGCGGATAGTATATTAATAAAGGAGGAAGTTTGTCGTTAAAGATTTGTGTCTTAAAAAGCGGGAGTTCAGGTAACTGTACTGCCATATGGACTGGACGGAGTGCGATACTAGTTGATTGCGGTGGGAGGACATCAACGGAGAGCTTCCGCCAAATGTTATGCGAGATTGATTTGCGGCTAGCAAAAATCAATGGAATTCTTGTTACGCATGGTCACGGGGATCATGTCCATTCAGATACATTTAAAATCGCAAAAGAGTTTCGCATTCCTATTTATATTCATAGAAAAACCGTGCTTAAGGGCAATGATCTTAAATCAGCATGCCCAAAATATCTTATAAAAAATCATAGTGCCCGGATGTTTTCAATAAAAGAATTTAAAATTAAGCCATTCAGTTCAGTTCATAAAGGGGGTAATGTTGGGCAACCCCATGGTTTTTGCATAGAATATGGACACAAGAATAAAGCCTATAAAATAGGGTATTTAACAGACACAACGCGAGTTTCCCAAGAAATGAGAGATGCTTTAAGTAATTCTCATTGTTTAGTCATTGAAGCAAATCATGATTTAGAAATGATAAAAAATAACCCTCCGTCTCACTCAAACTGGAAACAGCATCTTAGCAACGAGGCAGCGGCTGAAGCGATAGTTAAAATTATTAAGAATTCAACTAATAATATTCCGAAATATATTTTTCTCGCACATTTAAGTCGTCATAACAATAATCCCCGGGTAGCAGTAAGAAAGATAACGAAACGAATACGGGATGAAGGGTTTCATAAGATTAGAGTGTTACTAACAGATCAGTTTAAGAAAAGCAAAATTAAAAAATTGTTTTAAGATTTTTGCAAGTAAAGGGGGCGTTTCTATTTTTAAAAATGGAAGCGGCCAGTGCAAAAATTATACGCATTCTTTAGATGATAGGGAAATAGCTGTTTTCTAAAGCAGTAAACTTAACTTTCTGCTCTAGACTTGCCTGGTAGCTTTAGAATGGTCGTTAGGACCTGCTCTTTGACTGGCGTTATAATTTAATTGACAAAGAGCCAAGATTAGGTTATACTAAATTTCTTAGTAAATAGGCGAATAGAAGTTTACAACCGCAAGGTAAAGAAGTAATTCGCCTTGCGTTTTTTCTTTTTGCTATTATTTGCTAAAATCTTATTGGAAGGAGGCAGCGGATAATGGCAAAAGGTAAAGTTAAATGGTTCAGCGATCAGAAAGGCTATGGATTTATAACGCCTGATGACGGAAGCAAGGATTGTTTTGTTCATCACAATGCGATCCAGGGCGAAGGTTTTAAATCTTTAGCCGAGGGACAAGCAGTTGAATTTGAAGTTGAAGAGGGTCCAAAAGGCCCCCAGGCAACAAACGTAAGAAAGGTGTAATTTTGGATGTAGATAAGGCCCGGCTCTAGTACAGTGACGGGCCTTATTTTATTTATGGATGTTAGGAAAACAAATCTGCTGGTTTAAATTTTCTTGTGTCATCCTACCCAGTAAAGATAGAAGTTCGCTAAACACATTCTTTTGAGTGAATTCTCAGTATTTCTGCATCGGTTCCTCCTTAAATTGATTATGAAGCTT
The DNA here is from genome assembly GCA_030691725.1 of Candidatus Omnitrophota bacterium. Lineage (GTDB taxonomy): Bacteria > Omnitrophota > Gorgyraeia > Gygaellales > Profunditerraquicolaceae > UBA1562. The sequence continues at coordinate 4,807 of JAUYDQ010000051.1, read as the reverse complement.
TACCGAAGTCCGTTAAAAACCATAACTATATGGTATAATAACATATCATAAGGGATAGGGTCTTAGGGTGCTGAATATGTCTTACTCTGTAGGACAGATATAGTTTTTGTACCGTGCGGTAAAAAAGGAGAAATTAAAATGAATAGCTGTATGAGATGCGGAGAGAAATTATCACATAATTATTTGGTAGCAATATTTACGATTATAAATGAAAAAAGAGAAAGATTAATAGTATGTTTAAAATGTAAAGAAATTTTGAATAAAAAGGTAAAATAAAACCAGGGATATTTATATTTTTACAAGCGTCTGCTTGCCGCCTGTCTGCCGGTAGGAGAGGGGCGCGGTGCATTTAAGCTATTTCCTTAGAGACCAGCTTTACCCCCACATAAAATAGCAGCAACCTTCCAAAAAGGTAATGCTAGGCCGGGATTTAGCTAAGCTTTATGGGGTTGCGGTTAAGGTTTTGAATCAAGCCGTAAAAAGAAATACAAAACGTTTCCCCAGTGATTTTATGTTCCAATTATCCTGGGAAGAAGCAGAATCTCCAAGGTCACAAATTGTGACCCTGAAACAAGGGCTGAATATTAAGTATCTTCCATTAGAGAAGAAATATGCAGAACATGATGAAACAATAAAGGGTATATTCGAGGCGATCAAGCAACTACTTGGGCCGCCACCGGCAAAGGAAAAGAGAATAATTAGTAATTCGCTATAAATTTCCCCTCTAAAGCCAAATAATTCTTGCCATAATAGGGTAAGGCCTATATAATTGGTAGCTAGGAATTGCCAGAGGTATTCCCTCGGCTAACAGGAGTGGGACCCCATTTACCGATTTTATGATATAATTTTAGCCAGATGAGCCAAGAATAAGGAAGGTAGTGATCCCGCCTCAGAAGCTATGCCAAAATTTTCTACGATAATTTTGGCATATTCGGCGGGATAAATTCGCACATAAACTTACGTCGCACTTCGTACTCCGTAAGTTTAGTGCTCATTTAAAGGAGGATATGTTGGCAAGAGATAATTATTCATATAAAAAGTATCAGAAAGAATTGGCAAAGAAAAAGAAAAGAGAAGAAAAGATACAAAGCAAACTGGATAAAAAAAACATACAGGCCAAAGCGGATTCAGAGCAGGCTTCGAATGAGGACGTCACAGTAGTATAAAAAAACACTTGAAATTCTTCTATGAAAGTCCTATAATTGTCAACTTAGGGACAAAATCTTTAACAAAGCTAAAAAGGAGGTAACATGGCATATCAACAAGGTGGTGGCGGTGGATACGGCGGAGCTCCGCGGGAGATGCACAAGGCGATTTGCGCAGAATGTAAGAAAGAATGCGAAGTCCCTTTTAAACCCAGAGATGACCGTCCGGTATACTGCAAGGATTGCTATTCAAAGCGCAAGAACGAAGGTCGTTAAAAGAAGAGATTCTGTTAGTCTCTTCCGAATATAGCCAGTTGCGAAACTCATCCATCAAGGGAAGTCCCCAGTAATTCTTCTCTCAAAGAGAGGAGAGAGGTTTCCTCTCATGAAATCCGAGAGGGATCACATTTTTTAAAATCGTGTTTTCCGCGAAAAAATTGAAGGGCCTATATCCATAGAAAGAATCGGCTCTAATCTTATGTAAGCCCATAATTTTTGTTATGGGCTTTTTTATCTGTCTATGTTTCAAATGGTTAGGGCATTTAAAATGTAGTATGGAGTGGGTGTGTTATGCGGGAAATCGGTAGAGCGGTTATCCTATTCTTTCTCCAAAACAGAGCGTGCTAAATCCATGAGCTTGGTGAAGTCTGATGGCTGATAATTAGCGGTTTCTATGGCCGGCAGAATCTTTAGTTTAGCGGATGTTTTCGTCGTAAATATCCAGCTGCCCCTGGGTATCGCTGTGTTGGTGCCTTTAAACACTATGGGTAATATCGGCACGCGTTCTTTTATGGCAAGCTTGAACGCGCCGTTACGAAAATCGCCCATTTCGGTTGTCTCGCTTCGTGTTCCTTCCGGAAAGAAGAGAACTGACACGCCGCTGCGTAACCACCGAGCTGCTTCTCGGTAAACTTTCTTTATGCTGCCGAAATTGCCTCTTTCGAGCTTTATATGTTTGGCGAGCGACATTGACCAGCCGACAAAAGGTATTTTAAATAAATTTTTTTTGGCGACCCACTTGAATTGCATCTTTATCTGATATGCGAGCACGATATCGGCCAGGCTTTGGTGGTTGGCTATTATTATATATGTGCGGTTTTTATCGATATTGCTTATGCCGCTTACCTCAAGTTTCCAATAATGGTTGAGCGCGATTACTGCGTCTGACCACCAGAAGCACTGCATATGCGCAATGGTACGTTTTTTGTCGAACGGATAAAGAAGGGCGGTGAATAATAACATCGCGAAGTACAGGATAATGACGAGTATGGAGCCGATAACCCAGATGAGTATTGATAAAATAATTTTTTTCATATGCTCAAGTATCATAGATTACAAGACGGATATTGTCAAGAGAAGAGATGGCAAGAAAGTAGTTGTTTTGCCTGACTGGTTAATCAGGAGAGGCTTTTCTTTGCTCACCATGGCCGTGAGCAAGCGGGGAGCGAAGCGATGAGCGCGTCGAAGGACAGTAACGAGCACTAGATATGTGGTACGTCTACATCATAGAATGCGCCGACAAAACACTTTACACCGGTATAGCAAAAGATGTTCCTCGACGAATAAAACGCCATAACGATAAAGACGGCGGTAGCTACACACGAATCCGCACTCCAGTCAAGTTAGCCTATCAAGAAAGTCAGCCAACGTATTCTTCTGCCCTAAAGCGGGAAGCCCAGATTAAACGATGGCCGCGCTCCAAGAAGCTTGCCTTGATAAGAGGCAATAGAGTGTCTATGGTGATTCCTTTCTGGGCGTCAGCGTAGGGAATACCTCTCAAATTTCATAAAACCTGTATACAAAGAGGGCGTCTCCTTGTGGAATATTTCTGCCCGTCCTGAAAGGAAAATATAGTTATGTGTTAGGAATGTGTTATCGATCTATGCGGTTGGTAGGAATTGGCGTTACTTCTTTACCTTATTCTTTATTTTAGATTTATACAAGGTACATAACACATCGGCAAAGTCAGATACCTTATTGTTTTCATAAGGGAAATCCTTACAAGTGTTCGGTTTCAGGCTATAATCAACTTTGTGGATTGAACATAGACCATCAGAATCTAAAAAAGAGCACGGATTATCCTCGTAACTGGTGCCAACTCGGTATCCGGAAGGAAAATCCTTATCTTTCTCTAAATGAAAGAAATTCCCTTTTATCCCGAGAGATAATATTTTCTTAGCCTCTTCTAAGTCTATCCATGCCCCGAACCTGCAGCAATCTGCCTGGCTTTTACATTCGACGCAGCTGACGTTTTCTCTTGAAATTCTTTTCTTTTCTTTCTTTCGGACAACCATAATTATCGTGGGTCTTTCTTTAAAAATATGCCTTTATGATTTTTTGTTCGCTCACAGGCCTATCTGAAGCATTAGTTTGCGTATTTTCGATCTTCTGCACCACATCATAGCCTAAAGATACCTCACCGAAAATTGGTTAACGATGAATATAAAGAATAAGCCAGCCACAATATTCTTTATCACCTTTCCTCCTTTTCCCGATAGCACTATACATCACTCCCATCTAAAATGCAAATAAATCCTGCCCCAGCCTTTATCCGTCTTTTCCATGCGGGAATAAAGCTGGCGGATTTCTTTCTTATTCAAAAAATTCAGGATGCGTTTCTTGATGCTATCACCTGCCTCGCCGTAAGCAATCTCCAGAATCTTGGCGCGCTTATCCACTGCTTTCTGAAGAATATCCGCAATCCTCTCTTCCATATCAGGGATTACCGGATAAACGTTTATTTTTAACTTCATCTTGTATATCCACCCGGCTTTCTGCGGCTTTGAATCCGGGATTGGTGCGGACGCGGACGCTTACTACTTTTGCGCCGGGGCTTAGACTCTCCTGCGCTCTTCCTCCAAGGTTTAGATTTCCCTTCAGTTTTTCTCCAAGGCTTTGGCTCTCCCTCGACTTTCTTCCAAGGTTTGGGCTGCCCCTGGCTTTTTTGGCCGGGTTTAGGCTGCTCATGCTTTTTCTGCCAACGCATAGGGTTCTCTCGATTCTTCCGTTTAGGTATAGCCTCCTCCACAATCCCGGATGCAGCACGACGCTTCACAAAGCTACGTGAACGCCTCCCTGTTTTATATCCGCCCCTTTTTTTATTAAAAACCGGATTAAACCAGGCATCTTTCCGATCCTTCTCTTCCCCGGGATGTTGTTGGCCTTTAGCTTTAATCTCGAACCGAATCTTTTTTGCTTCGCCCTTATCCCGTTCCACTGCAGGTTTAGGACGCGCAAGGCTCACATTAAGAGGCCTGCCTATAAATTCCTTGTCGTTCAAGGCGACTATCGCAGCGAGCGCCTGCTGCTCATCAGGCATCTGGACAAACCCGAACCCCCTAGATTTAGTTCCCTTCTTTTCCATTACAATCCTGACAGAAGCAACGCTACCAAAGCCTTCAAAAAGCTTCTTTACATTCGCCTCGGTGGCGGCAAATGACAAATTACCCACAAAAATATTCATATTAAACTCCTATTTATGTTTCTATTATACTCCTTATAACCAAAAATCCAAGTTTAAATGCTAACATTGTGCTAACAAACCTTTCATGAGATCCGAGAGGGATCCCAGTAATCATAATCTCAAATATTGAATAGAGAGAACAGCGGCCTTGATTTTGAAGAAGGATCAAGGCTATTTGTTAGTTAGGCATTCTTGATAA
>JAUYDQ010000044.1 GCA_030691725.1 Candidatus Omnitrophota bacterium | reverse complement strand
TGGAAATAGCCAATCAACACGAATTAGATTTGGTAGAGGTTGCACCCCAGGCGAGTCCGCCCGTATGCCGAATCATCGATTTTAGTAAATTTAAGTATGACCAGGAAAAGAAGGAGCGCGAAGCAAAAAAACACCAAAGACAGTCTCGCATTAAAGAGATCCGTCTTAAGCCCAATATCGATGACCATGATTACGAGATAAAGGTAAAACAGGCAATTGGTTTCTTAAAGAGGAAAGATAAAGTAAAGGTAAGCCTATTTTTCCGGGGCAGGCAAATGGAACATCGGGATTTAGGCAGAAAGATTTTAGATAGATTTATTATAGGCGTCCAGAATGATGGACAGGTAGAAAAGGAACCTGTTTTGGAGGGCAGAATTATATCTTTCATGGTTGCGCCAAAATAAAACAGGTATAATCAGAACCCGGTTCAAATTTTGAATGCACGGGCGAATAAGAACTAATTAACCAATTTCCGCCGAAGGCGGATCAGCCAAAGGCTGAAACAAACTTACATGACTAGTGAAGCGAGGTAAAGTATGCCAAAGTTAAAAACTAAAAAAGGTGTAGCAAAAAGGTTTAGACTAACCAAGGGAGGGAAAGTTAAGTATCCTACCTGCGGCAAGAGCCACCTTCTATCCAGCAAGACAAGCAAAAGGCTTCGTCGTCTGAGGAGGCCCAAGATTGTAGAAGGCAACAAAGATATAAAATATATAAAGAGGATGTTACCCTACGGTTAATGTCCGCCAAAGGCGGATCTCAGCCGCAGGCTGACCGGCCTTGGGCTGAAGCTTTAAGCTGAAACCTACAACAAACGGAGTGAGTAAAAATGGCTAAAATTAAACACAGTGTTGCGACAAGAAAAAGAAAGAGAAGATTATTAAAAAAGGCAAAGGGTTACTGGGGCGATAGAAGCAAGCAATACCGCCAGGCTCGTCGAGCCCTGATGCACGCCTTGGTGTATGCCTATCGAGATAGGCGCGTAAAAAAAAGAGATTTTCGGCGGCTGTGGATTGCGCGTATTAACGCTGCCTGTCGTGCCGCAGGCATTACTTACAGCAAATTTATCAACGGGCTTAAAAAAGCCAAGGTCAGCTTGGATAGAAAAGTCTTAGCGGATTTGGCAGTAAAAGATACGCACGCTTTTAAAAAATTAGTTGAGATAGCAAAAGGATAGATTAGTTCTTGGGTTCGTAAGTTCGCGACTTCTTGAGTTAAAAGGTGAACTAAAGAGCTCGTGAACCCGAGAACCAACAACTAAGAGGTAGATTATGTATGTCATAATAGTGGGTTGTGGTAGGGTAGGTTCAGAACTAGCCAAGCTTTTATCTGGTGAAGGCCATAATGTAGTGGTTATTGACAAGAACCCATCCGCTTTCGATCGGCTGGGCGGTACATTCAATGGTTTAACCTTAATGGGTAATGGATTTTCCTTGAGTTTATTAAAACAGGCAGGTATTGAGAAGGCAGATGCCTTCTGCGCCGTGACTAACGGCGACAACACTAATTTGGTTTCTGCGCAGGCGGCGAAAAAAATCTTTAAGGTTCCTAAAGTCATTGCCCGTGTGTATGACCCTCAGCGTGCGCACATATATAAAGCATTAGGACTGGATATTATTAGCGGAACAATGCTTTTTGCGGCTATGCTTCGGGATAAGATTATTGAGAGCCGTTTTTCCAGTTATTTAATTGAAACCAAGGAGCTGGGGGTTATTGAGATAGAAGCTAAAAATCATTTAGTGGGGAAAACCATTCAGGATATAAATATGCCCGGAGAATTTTTGGTGGTAGCCATAAGAAGGTTGCAGGACGTGATTATACCAGAACCAGGTACTATCTTAAAAGAAAAAGATGTATTAATGGCCGCGGTCAAAGTAGCGAGCCTGGCGAAGGTAAAAAAGAAGTTCAGCCTATAAAGTGAGAGGTGTAAGAAATGTACATTGTAATCGTGGGTGCAGGTAAGGTGGGCTATTTTTTAGCCAAGAGGCTTTGCTTAAACAAACACACCGTCAGTATTGTTGAGAAAGACAAGCAATTATGCGAAGAAGCTGCCAAGGAATTAGAAGCATTAGTGATTAATGGCGATGGTTGCGACCCGCATATTCTGGAGGAAGCCGGAATCAGCCGCGCGGATGTGGTAGCAGCGGTTACCGGCGATGACGAAGACAATCTCATTATCTGTCAATTAGCCAAGGAGATATTTAAAATTAAGCGCGCGGTAGGCAGGGTCAATAATCCTGATAATGAGCATACCTTTTCTGAGCTGGGTGTAGATGTGCCGGTTGACTCCACTAAGATTATTGCGAAAATTATTGAAGAAGAAGTTTCTTTTTCGGACTTTGTAAACTTAATGAGTTTTAAGCGTGGAAAACTGGCTATTGTGCGCATCGATTTGCCGGATGACTCGCCGGTAATCAACAAGCAGATTCAGGATATCCGGTTACCAGCGGATTCGGTGTTGGTTTCTATTGTCAGGGGAGAAGAAGTGATTGTCCCTAAAGGCAACACTATTCTTAAGCCCGGCGATGATATCATAGCTCTGACAGTCGTAGGCAATGAGCCCCAGCTATTAAATTTGCTGGTAGGTAAATTATAAGATGAAGATAAAGTCCTTCTTAAATACCACCTTAGGCATCACCACCGAAGTCTTATACGCCTTAGGTATAATGCTGGCGGCATTTTTTATCTGTTTAGTATTATACTTTCATAAATAGTCCTATGGTCCTAAAACCCCGCCTGGAAGATATTAAAATCATCGGTTATTATTTAGGTAAGATTATCTTGGGATTGGGCCTTACCATGCTCATACCCATAATTATCGGGTTAGCATTCGGCGAAATAAATCCCGTATTAGATTTTCTGATTGGCATAGAGATAGCCCTGATATTCGGGTTAATCTTAATTAAATTGTGTTGTACGGAAAAAGAACTGAATTGGATGCAGGGGATGATTGTGGTTAGTCTTTCCTGGCTCGCAGCGATGCTGTTAGGTGCAATACCCATATATTTAAGCGGACACTGGAAGTCATATCTGGATGCCTGTTTTGATGCTATGTCGGGTTTTGCTACGACGGGTTTAGTTTTAGTGCAGGACCTCGACCACTTATCGTATACGCATAATCTCTGGCGGCATCTGATTATGTTTATTGGAGGCCAGGGTATTGTAATTGTTGCGCTTTCCTTTTTTGTGCGGGGAGCTTCCGGTGCATTCAGGATGTATGTGGGCGAGGCGCGGGACGAAAAGATATTACCCAATGTAATACATACCGCCCGCTTTATCTGGCTGGTGAGCATTACCTATTTGATTTTAGGCACCTTTGCTCTAGGTACTGTGGCTATGCTAAATGGTATAAAGCCAATAAATGCTTTTTTCCACGGCGCATGTGTTTTTATGGCTGCCTTTGACACAGGCGGCTTTGCTCCGCAATCACAGAACATCCTTTATTATCACAGCCCGCCTTTTGAAATTATAACGATTATCATCATGATTCTGGGTGCGATAAATTTTAAACTGCATTATCATATTTGGATGGGGAACCGTCGTGAGATCTTCAAGAATATTGAAACACAGACACTTTTTATTACCATCTTGATTACCTTTTGTATAACTGCATTTGGCTTGGCGCAAATAGGCAGCTACCCGAAGGCCATAGTGTTATTCCGCAAAGGTTTTTACCAACTTATCTCAGGCCACACCGGCACGGGTTTTATGACGATATACGCCCGGCAATTCATTAATGAATGGAATCAGCTG
>JAUYDQ010000004.1 GCA_030691725.1 Candidatus Omnitrophota bacterium | reverse complement strand
CTGCGTGCATATTGGACGGGGATCTTTCTTTGCCCTCGGGTTATTAAGATTACCGCGAATACTACACCGACCAATAAAGCCGCCATAATTAATAAAGTAAACGGCTGGATTTGCCTGCGGGACGGAGAAAAAGGCGAAATTAAGATAAATAGTTGATTAATTGCTGGCCAAATGTTGGAAATAATACCAGCAGTAATAACTAATGAGATGCCATTGCCGATACCTCTTTCCTGAATCTGTTCACCCAGCCACATAATAAATATTGTGCCGGTAGTCAAAGTAAGAACAGTAAGTATCCTAAAACCCCACCCGGGATGCAAGACTATCCTTAAACCTTCAAAACGTGCCGGGTTCTCCAGCCACATGGATATAAAAAAAGATTGAACTATTGCAAGGGCTACTGTTCCATAACGGGTATATTGATTTATTTTCTCATAACCGGCTTTTCCTTCTTTGGCTAATTTCTCTAAGGCAGGTACAACCGCAGTCAAAAGTTGCAGGATAATTGAAGCGGAAATATACGGCATTATTCCTAAAGCAAATATAGTCAGCCTTTCCATTGCGCCACCGGAAAACATATTAATTATGCCGAATAATGCCCCGCCCTGGGTTTTGGCCATACGGTTAAAGAATTCAGCCAATGCCGCGCCATCAATGCCCGGAGTCGGTATATAACAGCCGACACGATAGACAGCAACGAGTATGGCTGTTATAATGATTCGCCTTTTCAGGTCTGGAATCTTAAATGAATTAATCAGCGCGCTAAGCATTTACTAATTCGACTTTTCCGCCCGCATTTTTAATTTTCTCAAGTGCCTTCTTTGAAACTGCGTGGGCTTGGATACTAATAGGATTTTTGATTTCTCCATCGCTTAATATTTTAACTAATCTATCCGTATCCTTAATCAGGCCTTTTTCTTTTAATAAATCAAGGCTTATGGCCTGTTCTTTTATTTTATTTAGGTCGTTTAAATGGATAATTTGATATTCCAGCTTAGCCCGGCTGGTAAACCCGCGCTTAGGAATCCTGCGAATCAAAGGCGTCTGACCTCCTTCAAATCCGAGATATTTGTGTTTTCCTGAACGCGAAGTTTGGCCTTTACTGCCCCGCGTAGAAGTCTTACCGTGTCCGGAACTAGGGCCTCTGCCTAAGATTTTCTTGCGTTTATGACTTCCTTTTGGCGCTTTTAAATTATCGAGCGCTATCTTTTCGCCAGAGGCAAATTTGTCTTTTGCGCCGGAGGCGCATCTGCCTTGGGCAGAGATGGTAGCTGCTGAGCTTTTTTTACTTTGGGCTCTCTTTGTCTTCATTTTTTGTGACCTTCAAATTCTTTAACCCATCTACCGTTGCTTTAATTACATTTAAAGGGGTATTAGATTTGAGACATTTGGTTAAGATATCTTTTATGCCTACCGCTTCGCAAACAGCCCTGACCGGGCCGGCAGCAATTACGCCTGTCCCTTCGGAAGCGGGCTTCAGGAGAACTTTAGCCGCGCCAAATTCACCTATAATCTCATGCGGTATGGTGGAGCCTTCCAGAGGAACGCTAAAAAGTTCTCTTTTTGCCTTTGTCAGGCCTTTACGTATTGCACCTGCAACGTCATTTGCCTTGCCTAAGGCAAAACCCATACGCCCTCTAGTGTCGCCTACAACCACCAGCGCGCTAAAAGACATTTTTTTTCCGCCTTTGGTTACCTTTGTCACGCGGTTAATTGTAATAACCTTCTCTATAAGTTCCAGGTGCTGCTCTATTTTTAATTCTTCCATTTCTAGAACTCCAGTCCGGCTTTCTTTAGCGCCTCTGCAAAAGCCCTGATTCTGCCCTGATATAAGTAACCTGCACGGTCAAAAACTATCCTTATAATGCTTTTTTCTTTTGCTCTTCTGGCAAAAACCTCGCCGAAGAATCCAGCTGCCTTTACATTTCCGGCGTAAGCAAACTTATCTTTTACTTCTTTATCAAATGTTGTTAAAGAAAATAATGTTTTATTTTTTGAATCGTCGATAATTTGAGCGGAGAGGTTTTTTAATGTCCTGTGCACGATTAAACGCGGCCTCTGGTCCGTGCCAAACATGCGTAAACGGATACGCCGATGTCTTTTTAATCTCACCAGTTCTTTTTTATTTTTCATGGTTATTTCGTCGTTGTGGCCTGAGCCTTACCGATCTTTTTCTTTACATACTCACCCGAATAACGGACACCTTTGCCTTTATAGGGCTCGGGCGGATATACGGCGCGTATTTCAGAGGCTACTTCTCCCACCTTTTCCTTATCAATGCCTCTTACAACAATTTGTGTCTGCTTTGGCGTCTCTATCTTTATCCCTTCGGGAATCGGAAAATTTACCGGGTGAGAAAAGCCCAACTGCATATTTAGGTTGTTACCCTGAATCTGGGCACGAAATCCTACGCCTATTATTTCTAATTCCTTGACATATCCTTCGGTAACCCCTTTAATCATATTAAAAATTAAGGCGCGGTAAAGGCCGTGCAGGGATTTATCAAGTTTTGTATCGGATACCCGGCTCAAAAAGAGCTGGTTATCTTTTATCTCGACGCTTATACGATCTGATAAAAGCCGGGTTAAACTGCCTTTGGGGCCTACCACGGAAACTACCCTATCCATAACTTCTATTTTTACGTCTTTAGGGATAACTACTGGTTTTTTGCCGATTCTTGACATAGACTTATGTCCTCACTTACCAGATATAACCGATGACTTCTCCACCCAATCCTAATTTTTTTGCTTCCTCGCCCGTTGTGATACCTTTAGGGGTTGAGACAATCGCCAAGCCCCTGCCCCTTAAGACAGAAGGAATCTTCTGGTGCTTTACATAGACGCGCAGTCCCGGTTTAGACACGCGCTTTATACTTTTTATTGCTGACTTTCCTAACATATATTTTAAGTAAATCCTTAAATACCCCTGTTTTTTATCCTCTATTAGTTTAAAATTATCAATGTAATTCTCTTTTTTCAAAATTTCTAGAATAGCCTTTATTTGTTTAGAGGCAGGCACATCTACATTTTCTTTTTTTGCCATTATAGCATTACGAATCATGGTAAAATTATCTGCAATTAAATCGGTTCTAGACATTTAACCCCCAATTTCGAATTTTTGTTTATCCCTACGTCAAAGTCTTTGATGTAGGGATTTACTACCAGCTAGCCTTCTTGACACCGGGTATTAAGCCCTGCCATGCAAGTTCCCTGAAGCAAATACGGCAAAGCTGAAATCTTCTTAAATAACCGCCGGATCTACCGCAAATAGGACAACGATTATATTTACGGCTAGAAAACTTCGGAGGCCTCTTCCATCTTGCTATCTGTGAATTTTTGGCCATTCTTATGTTTTGTTATTTATGGGTTTAATCATTCCTCGTGCGAAAAGGCATACCAAATAATTTCAATAATTCCCGTGCCTGTTCTTTAGATTTAACGTTTTTAATCACCAGGGTAATATCCATGCCCTGCATCCGGCTTACCTTATCATAATCTATCTCAGGAAATATGCTCTGTTCAGTAATACCCATAGTATAATTACCGGATTCATCGAATGAATCGGGGGAAATACCACGGAAATCACGGATACGGGGAAGCGCAATGCTTATTAACCTATCAAAAAATTCATACATAATTGTCCGCCTAAGAGTAACTTTGCATCCGATAGGTATGTCTTTCCTAATTTTGAAATTTGCAATCGCCTTTTTTGCGCGCCTTAAAATGGGCTTCTGCCCGGTAATTTGCCCAAGTTCTTCCATGGCCTTCTCCAAAATCTTGATATCCTGCAAGGCCTCTCCCACCCCCATATTTACAACTATCTTTTCTAAGCGCGGAACTGCCAACCTATTTTTGAAAGAGAAGGTCTCCATCATCTTGGGTATAATTTCATTCCTGTATTTTTCCAATAAGCGGGGAGTCATTTTTATATTGCCTCTTTACACTCTTTACAAAATCTTGATTTAGTTCCGTCTTTTAAGATTGTAAAACCCACCCTCCTGCCGCAATTGCAATTCTTACAGAATAACATAAGATTGGTAAGGCTGATTGGCATCTCGATTGGTACGATACCGCCCTTTTCATCTTCGCGGGTTTTGCGCTTGTGTTTCTTTACCAAATTTATACCTTCTACAATAGCGCGGCCGTTTAAAGGTAAAACCTTGAGAACTTTTCCCTTTTTACCTCTATCCTTACCTTTGATTACCTCTACAGTATCGCCTTTTCTTATCTTAAACATTTTTTCTAGATAACCTCTGGTGCCAAAGATACAATTTTTGTAAAATTCTTCTCCCTCAGTTCTCTTGCTACCGGGCCAAAAACACGCGTACCCCTGGGGTTTAACTGCGCGTCTATGAATACGATGGCATTCCGGTCGAATCTTAATACAGAGCCGTCCGCCCGCCTTATCGCCTGTTTTGTCCTAACCACTACCGCTTTAGCAACCTCTCCCTTTTTGACAGTAGCTTCAGGAGAAGATTCTTTTATATTAACATTAATAATGTCTCCTATCCCGGCGAAATGACAATTTTTCTTTCCGAAAACTTGGATAAAGGAAGCGCGCTTAGCGCCGGTATTGTCAGCAACGTCCAGAATACTACGCAATTGAATCATTATGCCTGCTCCTTAATATCAACGCGGGGTGCCTGCGCTTTTTTCATAACCTCAATGAGCCTGAAGTGCTTATCTTTTGATAACGGCCGGGTTTCTTCTATCCTGACCGTATCGCCTATCTTGGCGGTGTTCTTTTCATCGTGGACCTTAAATGTATTATGGCTTTTAATAATCTTGCCGTATTTAGGATGCTTGCTCATGTGCGTTATCCTGACAATAATAGTTTTTTGCATCTTGTCGCTTATAACTGTTCCAGTAAATCCTTTTCTTTTGCCCATTTTTCTTTTTGCCTCTTTAGTTTACTGTTTTTTCTCTTGTAAAATAGTTTCTATTCTTGCGACATCCCTTTTTAACAAAGAAAACATGTGCGGTTTCTCCACTCGGCCAGCGTAACGTTGCATATTAAGCTTGAATAATTCTTCTTTAATGGCCTTTTCTTTTTGTAATAATTCTTCCTTGGAAAGATTGCGTAATTCTTTAGCCTTCATTTATCTATGTGCGCGTGTTATAAATTTTGTTTTAAAAGGTAACTTATATGCGGCTAACCTGAAACATCTGCGTGCGAATTCTTCCTGCACACCTCCTAATTCAAATAGGACTTTCCCTCTTTTAACAACCGCAACCCAGTGGTCGAGATCCCCCTTACCTTTACCCATACGTACTTCTGCGGGTTTTTTAGTTATAGACTTATCAGGAAAAACCCTGATCCAGAGCTTTCCGCCTCTGTGCAGCTGACGGGCAAGAATTACGCGGACCGCTTCTATCTGAGTATTCTTAAACCAGCCATTTTCTAAAGTCTTTAACCCGAATTCACCAAAAGCCAAATCGCAACCGGTAGTAGCCACTCCCCGTTTGGTCCCGCGTTGCAGCTTGCGATATTTGACTCTCTTAGGCATCATCACCATTTTATCCTCGCTTGATATTACGCTGGTTTTTGTGCGCCAGTTGCTATATTTTGCGTCTCAACTTCTTCGCTAGCCTTTTTGATAAGGATATCGCCTTTATAAATCCAGACTTTAACCCCGATTAAGCCGTATGTAGTGAGGCTTTCTGCAAAACCATAATCTATATCTGCGCGTAGCGTTGACAGCGGAATTTTTCCTTGTTTATATGTCTCTGTCCGCGACATCTCGGCACCCCCGAGCCTGCCTGCGCAGGTTATCTTTATACCTTCTGCTCCTGAGTTCATTGTTTGTTCAATTGCGCGCTTTACTGCCCGACGGAATGCTATTCTCTTTTCCAATTGTAATGCTACATTCTCCGCTACCAATTGAGCATCTAATGCCGGTTTTTTTACCTCTTCTATATCAATGGATAATTCTTTTTTAATCATATTATTTAAATCTTCCCTTAGGCGTTCAATATCAGCGCCGTGACGGCCGATTATTATTCCGGGCCTTGCAGTTAATATCCGGATTTTAGTCCGTTCCGCTAATCTTTCTATTATAATCTTTGAAATAGCTGCTTGTTTAAATCCTGTTTTAATAAATTTTCTAATCCTGTAATCCTCTTCAATAAATTTGGCATAATCTTTCGGTTTAGCAAACCACCTGCTATGCCACGTTCTGATAATACCTATTCTGTAAAGAAACGGATTAACCTTGTGCCCCATTAACTACTCCTTTATATCTAGTTCCATGCTGATATGTGAAGTTCTCTTTTTTATGGGCGCTGCCCTGCCGAACGCCGCTGCCTTAAATCTTTTCCAGCTTGGGCCTCCATTACAGACTAGCTTTGATATATAAAGCTGTTGGGGATTAAAACCTTTTACTTTGGCATTAGCAGTAGCCTGTTTTAATATTTTTATCAAATATTTGCATGGCCCCTTGTTTAGGTTATTAAGCAGGGCCGTAGCCTGCAAAACATCATTGTGGCGGATTAAGTCTATTACTTGCCTTACCTTTCTCGGTGAAATCCTGATAAATTTTGCCTCTGCTTTTGCTATCATGTGTTATGTCTTCTCTGCAGCTTTTTTGGCCTTTACTCCGCCGTGTTTTCTGAATATACGCGTAGGTGAAAATTCTCCTAGTTTATGGCCAACCATATTCTCAGTTATAAAAACAGGTATATGTTTTCTACCGTCATATACCGCAAAAGTTAATCCCACAAAATCCGGTATGACAGTTGAACGCCTGGACCAGGTTTTTATCGCCTGACGCACGCCTGAACGCCTCAATCTTTCCACTTTCTCTAATAATTTTTCATCTACAAAAGGACCCTTTTTTAGTGAACGTGGCATAGTTATCTCCTTCTCTTAATAATGAATTTATCAGAATATTTGGTTTTTTTCCTTGTTTTATAACCTTTAGTGGGTTGACCCCAAGGGCTTACAGGATGAGGATTGCCCTGTCCGGATTTTCCTTCACCACCGCCGTGCGGATGATCTACAGCATTCATCGCCGCCCCTCTGACAGTTGGCCTTATCCCTCGCCAGCGCATTCTTCCTGCCTTACCCCAGGTAATTGCCTCATGCTCTATATTACTAACCTGGCCTATGGTGGCGTGACAATCTAAGCTTATACGCCTTATCTCTCCGGAAGGAAGTCTTATATGGGCGGATGCATCTTCTTTTGCCGTAATCTGCGCAGTGCTACCTGCACTTCTTACGATCTGGCCCCCCATACCTTTCATTAATTCAATGTTATGGATCATGGTTCCCGAAGGAATGTATCTTAAAAGAAGGGTATTGCCGGTTTTTATCTCGGCATTCTTTTCATTAGATGAAATAATTTCACTACCTACCTTTAACCCTTCAGGACATATGACATACCTTCTCTCTTTATTGGGGTATTCTACTAAGGCAAGCCTTGCTGTCCGGTTCGGGTCATATTCAATGGCAATTACCTTTGCGGGTATTTCAAATAAATCCCTCTTAAAATCGATAATACGCAACAACCTTTTATGTCCGCCGCCTCTGTGCCTTACAGTTATGCGGCCATAAACGTTCCTGCCGCCGGTTCTCTTAAGCGGAAGGGTTAATGACTTTTCTGGTTTATTTTTAGTGATCTCTGAAAAATCGTTCCCACTCATCCAGCGCCTTGAAGGTGTTGTAGGTTTGAATTTTCTAATGCCCATATTTTTTAGACTTTAGGTTGTTGCTATTTTTTGTCCTTCTTTTAAGGTAACCACTGCTTCCTTAAAATCCGGTGTTCTTCCGAGTTGATACCTTACTTTTTTTAATTTTCCGCAGCAGACAAGCGTATTTACTGCTTTAACTTTTACTTTATATATCTCCTCAACCGCGCGTTTAATTTGAATTTTATTAGCTGCTTTATCTACCAGAAAAAGATACTTAGCCTTTGGCTCATAAAAGGTAGATTTCTCCGTTCTTAGCAATGCCTTAATTATATCGTGAGAAAGAAAACTCATTTTTTTAACCTGTTAGTTAATTCGTGCAAGCCTTCTTTAGTAATGATTAATTTATTTGCTGCCAAAACCTCGTATGTGTGGGCATCTTGCGCCC
>JAUYDQ010000121.1 GCA_030691725.1 Candidatus Omnitrophota bacterium | reverse complement strand
AGCGATTTTCTTGATTATATCGGTGGTGGAATAACCCTTCGATAATTTTATGGTTATGACCTCCCCGCCCCGGCTTAAGACAAAATCGCTTCCTACAATATCTTTTTTATCCCAGTCAGCGCCTTTTACCAGGATATCCGGCTTAAGCGTTTTTATGACTTTAAGCGGGGTATCTTCCTTAAATAAGACTACGTAATCTACGCTCTGTAAAGCGGCAACAACGCTAAGCCTGTTTTTCTCGTTTATGATCGGCCTTTTCTTGCCTTTAATCTTTCTTATAGATGCATCGGAATTTACCGCCACTACCAGGATATCCCCCTTCTTTTTTGCCTCCTGGAGATAATCTACGTGGCCGAAGTGCAGAAGGTCAAAGCAGCCGTTGGTAAAAACTATCCTCTTTCTTTTTTTCCTAAGCCTGGTAAGTATTCTCTTTAAACCGGATAAGCTTATTATCTTGCGTTTTAACAAAACGACTCCTCTACCAGTTCGCAGATGATATGGCCTACGGTGATATGCGCCTCCTGTATCCTGGCTGTGACCAGGGAAGGCACGACCAGCGATAAGTCAGCCAGTTTTGCCAATTCTCCCCCATCCCCTCCGGTCAGGGCTACGGTCTTCAGGCCCATTTTTTTTGCCTGCCTGATGGCAGCGGCAACGTTCTTAGCCTTTCCGCTGGTAGAGATCCCGATGGCGACATCATTCTTATTGGCCAGGGCCTCTATCTGCCTGGCAAAGACTGCCTCATACCCGTAGTCATTGGCTAACGAAGTAATCACCGAGGTGTTTACGGCCAGCGAGATGGCGGCAAGCGCAGCCCTCTCTTTTTTAAACCTTCCCACAAGCTCGGCAGCGATATGTTGGCTGTCGCTCGCTGATCCGCCGTTACCAAAAAGGATAATCTTGCCTTTATTCTTCAAGGCCTCGATAACAAGGTTGGTTATCTCCATGATCTGGCCTATCTGTTTACGCAATAATTCCTCTTTGACCTGTATGCTTTCCAATAATATATCCTTAATTTTATCTCTCATGGTCTTACCTCCTATCCAAAGAATACTTTTGCGATTTCATAGAGGTCCATATCCACTGTTTTTAAGGCGCGCACCGCCTCATCAATTGAAACATCAATAATCTTATTACCTGCGAGTGCTACCATCCTGCCAAATTTTTTTTCTTCCACTAACTCGACTGCCTTTACTCCAAATCTTGTGCCCAGGACCCTATCAAAAGCAGTGGGGGTCCCTCCTCTCTGAATATGTCCAAGAACACTCACCCTTGTTTCATAACCCATTCTTTTCTCTATTTCCTGTCCCAATCTTTCACCAATACCTCCCAGCCTAACATGGCCAAATTCATCTAATTCTTCCTCTTGGGTAACCATAGCCTCCTCTTTGAATTTAGCGCCTTCAGCTACGACCACTATACTGAATAACTTACCACGCGCATGCCTCTTTTTTAGCAGATTACACGTCTCTTCAATATCGATAGGTATCTCAGGAATCAAAATCACATCTGCGCCACCTGCAATACCCGCTTCAATAGCAATCCATCCTGCGTGCCTACCCATTACTTCTACAACAATAATACGGTGATGGCTTTCCGCGGTAGTGTGCAGCTTATCAATGCATTCCATGGCAGTATTTAAAGCTGTATCGAATCCAAAAGTATAATCTGTGGCAGAAATGTCGTTATCAATAGTTTTAGGCACTCCTACGATATTTGTGATGCCGTCTTTGATTAATTTTATTGCTACTCCTAGCGTGTCTTCTCCTCCGACCGCGATTAGTGCATCCAGGCTAATTTTTTTATAATTATCTTTTAGTTTTTGCAAATCACCTTCTTTTTTATACGGATTTGTTCGGCTTGTACCTAAAATTGTGCCGCCTTTAGGTAATATTCCGGAGACGCTTTCTAGCTTCAAAGTAATAAGGTCGCCCTCAATTAAACCTTTCCAGCCATTTTTAATACCTATAATTTCATATCCCTCATTTAGGCATTTTCTGACTACCGCTCTAATTACAGAATTTAATCCTGGGCAATCGCCTCCGCCGGTAAGGATCCCTATTTTTACCATAGCCTCCCCTTTCTTCAAGAAAATCGTTTCACGATTAACTTCAATGCGACTTTCTGATTGGTTTCAAGAAAGTGCTTTATGCTTTCCTAATACCATAAAATAATAGACCGTATATTATTTTTTTTCGTTAAGCTCTACCGTAGCCGCTAAATGGTATAGTAGGTTCCTCTTTTTCTAGTTCTTTTCTTTTTCTATCTGTGTCCTGCATTGAAATAATCTTTACTACATGAATTTTAATAATTATCTGTTCTTCAAGACCCAAGATTTCCTGTATCTTGGACCTGGTTATTTCCTGCAGCCGGGCAGTCAAATCAGGAATATTTGCCTCTGATTTTAATACAACCCTAATATCAACAATAATACCTTTTTTACTAGCGATTACATCCGGCCTTAATTCTTTTATTTCCGGAATAACGCCTGCAAGCCGTTTTATTAAATCCTCAACTGCTGAAAGGGCAATAGTTACTTCCCCCGAGGAAGTAGTGAATGCGATTGTCTTTTCTCGCTGAAATCGCCCCAAAATTAATTGTGCAAATGAAAAGCTAATTACTATTAATAAAAGTCCGGAGAGACCCACGATAATTCTT
Organism: Candidatus Omnitrophota bacterium; assembly: GCA_030691725.1. Lineage (GTDB taxonomy): Bacteria > Omnitrophota > Gorgyraeia > Gygaellales > Profunditerraquicolaceae > UBA1562. The sequence goes on along the minus strand of JAUYDQ010000121.1, from coordinate 2,460 downwards.
GAATTAATATTATATTGTGTATATGCAAGCAGGTTGTTTATATCCTGAGGCTGCAATAAATTAAGAGAAAATATTATCAGTATCATTCCGATAAGAATAAGGATAACTGCATAAAATAATATCCCTAAAACTGTAAATATACGCATTAATTACCCCCTCTCTATGCCCTGGACGTTTATATTAATATATTTTATGGATAAATTTGTCATTTTTTCTAAAGCATTACGAATATTTTCTTGGGCCTTATTGGCTATATCGGGAATATTAAAGCCGTATCTTATAACCAACGGAACTTCGAGCCTAATTTCTTCATTCTTGTCAATGTCAACTTTAATTGCCATCAAAACCTTTTTGCCGATTAATTCTAAAATCCCGCTTCTAAGATCGCCGCCGATACGTTTTACACCATCAATTTCAACTGCCGCGATAGAAGCGATTGAGGCAATAACATTTTTATGTATTCTAATATTGCCTAAATCCGTTTGCGATTCTTCTTTATGCATTATCCCTCCAATACCGCTACGCCTTATTAAATGAATCTATTCTTTTCCCGACTCGGTATGCTCTTCTTTTAGCATCTCTTGGACAAAATGAGTCGATATTTCTCCTTTTAGGAATAAAGGATTTTGCAATAGACGCAGGTGAAAAGGAATAGTTGTCTTTATGGGTGAAATAGTAAATTCGTGCAATGCCCGCTGCATAATCCTAATTGCCTCTTGACGCGTAAAGGCAAAAGTTATTACCTTGGCTAACAGGGAATCGTAAAAGATCGGAATTTCGTATCCTTGGTAGATGTGAGTATCCAAACGCACGCCTGGACCGCCGGGTAAATTAAGCGTTTCGATTTTTCCCGGGCAAGGCATAAAGTTATTTTCGAAATCTTCAGCATTGATGCGGCACTCTATGGCTGCTCCTTTGATTTGAATGTCATCCTGCTGAAAATGTAATTTTTCACCACTTGCTACGCGGATCTGTTCTTTTATTAAGTCTATTCCGGTTACCATTTCGGTTACAGGATGTTCAACTTGGATCCTTGTGTTCATTTCCATAAAATAAAAGTTGTTATGCTGATCTAATAAAAATTCAATAGTTCCTACGCCGATGTAGTTTATTGTCTTTGCGCCTTTAACAGCCAGTTCACCCAGGCGTTTACGGAGCCTATAGTCTACTGCCGATGAAGGGGATTCTTCTAATAGTTTTTGATGCCTTCTTTGAATACTGCAATCTCGTTCACCCAGATGTATAACGCGGCCGTATTTATCTGCTAAAATTTGGATTTCAATATGACGTGGTCTCTCAATATATTTTTCAATGTATACATTGGGATTTCCAAAACTCGCCTCTGCTTCTGCTTGGGCAGTCATGAGGTTGCTGATTAAGCTTATATCATTGTGGGCAATACGCATTCCTTTTCCGCCGCCGCCCGCTGCTGCTTTTATAATTATAGGGTAACCTATTTTTTTAGCAGTCTTAAGCGCCTCTTCTTTGTTTTTGACTATCGATATACTACCCGGGACTATGGGCAGGCCCGCTTTTTGCATATTGGCGCGGGCAGCCATTTTATCTCCCATAAGCCTGATATTATCTGATGTCGGACCGATGAAAGTTATCTGACAGGATTCACAGATTTCCGCAAAATGGGGATTTTCTGCGAGAAAGCCGTAACCCGGATGTATTGCATCTACATCCGTAATTTCTGCGGCACTTATAATCGCGGGTATATTTAAGTAACTACTGCTACTCTGGGCCTTACCTATGCAAATTGCCTCATCAGCAAAACGCGTATGCAGAGAATTCCTATCTGCCTCAGAATATACAGCTACTGTGCGGATACCCAATTCTCGGCAGGCACGAATTACTCTTAGGGCTATTTCGCCACGGTTAGCAATAAGTATTTTGGAGAACATTTAAACGCGGATTTACGCGAATCTGATGCTAATTTACGCGAATAAATTTAGCGACCATTCGCGTTAGATTAGCGGGCATTCGCGTTAAAGGGGTTCGATAAGAAACATTGGTTGCCCAAATTCTACGGGCTCAGTATTATCAACAAGGATTTCTAAGATCTTACCCTTGATTTCAGATTTAATCTCATTCATTAATTTCATTGCTTCTATGATACATATAACCTGTCCGGGTTCAATTACCTGTCCTACTTCTACGTAAGGTGGCGATTCCGGAGAAGGAGCGCGATAAAAAGTTCCTACCATCGGCGCTTTTATTTCAATAGTATTAGCCGATACTTTCTCGATGTGCTCGGCAGCCTCTTCTTGGGTTTGAACCGGCGAAACCCTTGTTTTTTCGATCATTATAGTTCCTCCGGCAGAGGCTTCCATGCCTGCTCCGGTCTTTTTTAATCTAACGCGCATGCCGTCTTTTTCTATCTCTAACTCAACGAGGCCGTTTTCATTCATGAGATTTATCATTTCTTTTATTTCTTTTATATTCATTTAAAGCCCC
>JAUYDQ010000112.1 GCA_030691725.1 Candidatus Omnitrophota bacterium | reverse complement strand
TTAACCGGTGCAACTGTATCGGGTTTTGTCCTGGCAGTAATGATGGCGAATTCCGGCGGTGCCTGGGATAATGCCAAAAAATATATTGAAGAAGGCCACCACGGCGGCAAAGGTTCTCCTGCGCATAAGGCAGGAGTTGTCGGCGATACTGTCGGAGACCCTTTTAAAGATACCTCCGGCCCCAGTCTGAATATCCTCATTAAACTTATGTCCATGGTTTCTATAGTCTTTGCCTCTTTTGTCATCTCCCACACCCTCTTCAAATAACAGGGACGTCTTTAATTGCAATCGAGGGACGTCTTTGAATCCAATCGGAAGGGTGTCCCCAAAAGGCTAATTTACAATTCTGGCGCATCTAAAAGACCATCTTTCATATATCCTAAACGAGCTTTCCAACTACTCCAAGGATAATCAAAAGGAGATTTGCTTATATTTGCTCTAATGGGATTTAATTCCACATATTCTAGACAATCAAGCATATATTTATTTTTTTGTATGACCATGCTTTTATATCTGCCTTGCCAGAGATGGCCCACTTTTTCATACTTTTTGTTGAACCATAGCGTGTATGCCTGATTTAATCCCTGCATAATTTTACTTAAATCGATTCCGTCCTCAACCTCTAATATGAGATGCACATGGTTAGGCATTAAACAATACCCGTATAACTTAAAACCGTATTCCCTCTTGTAGTGCCTTAGAAGATCAAGATATTTTGCGAAATCCTCTTCTTCAATAAAAGTTATTTGTTTCTGGTTTCCTCTTACCATTATGTGATAAGAGGCATTGTTTATGATCAACCTTTGCATTCTTGACATATTTATCACCTCCTGCTTTAATAGACGTAATAAACTAATATTTCTAACACAGTTTTATTTCGGGGACAGACTTTGCTTCAGAATCAAAGACGTCCCTGCTTTAGGATGGGGACAGGCTTTGCTTTAATAATAAAGACGTCCCTCTTTCTTGATTTTATGATATAATATTTATTATGAACGATCTGGAGTTTGTCCAGAGGTGTGTTAAGGGGGACAAACGGGCTTGGAATGAATTCGTAGAAAAATATTCCTCTTTAATATATAACTATATCCATAGTGTCTTAAAGATAAAGGGTCATACCTTCACGCAGGAAAATATCAATGATCTCTTCCAAGAAATCTTTCTTTCCTTAGTCAAAGATAATTTTAAAAAATTGAGTAGTTTTAAAGCCAAAAACGGTTGCAGTCTGGCCAGCTGGTTAAGGCAAGTGACGATTAATTTTACCATAGATTATCTCCGTAAACTTAGAAAACCCCTTGTGTCTATTGACGAAGAAACCGGTGATGGCTTTAGTCTGACAGATTTACTCTCTTCTAATTCTCCATCGGTTACTGATATGCTTAGCCAGGAAGAAAAGCTTGCACATTTAAAGGATTGTATTGATAAATTAGATATTGACGATAAATATTTCTTAGAATTACATATCCATAGAGGGTTAGGCCTTGAGGAATTAAAGGCCTGCTTTAAGATTTCGCGCGCAGCGATAGATATGCGTAAGTTAAGGATTGTTGAGCGGTTAAGAGAATGTTTTAAGAGTAAAGGTTTTGTTTTATCTGACAAAAAATGAATGAAGTTTAGAGCGTTAGATTTCTGATGTGGTTACGTCTATTATAATAGGAAAGGAATAATGGCATGCCCGGAAAATTAGAGCAGTTAATAAGAGTAGTTTATAAAAAGTGGAAGTCAGATTATCGCCAAGCTGATCAGCTGCATCCTGATGAGGAGACTTGGGCTTGTTTTCTTGAGGAGAGGCTGCCACAAGAAGAAAATGAGCGTATAAAATCGCATTTAATAAGTTGCGATAGTTGTGCTGAAGTTTTTGCCGCTCAGTTAAGATTGAAGCCAATATCTGTAAAAGGAGTGCCTAAAGAGTTAATTGAACATGCGAAAAATTTAACGATATCGCAAGACAGCCTCTCTATTATAGAGATATTCCTCAAGCTTAAGGAAACGGCATTAGAGATATTGAGTACTACGGGTGATGTTCTGGTTGGCCAGGAATTTGTGCCTGCGCCGGTATTACGCAGCCGGCAGATAAAAGAATTTAAAGACGAAGTTACCATCTTAAAGGATTTTAAAGATATAAGAGTTGAGGTAAAAATAGAAAATAAACGCGGCCAGGCCTTTGACTTGATTATTTTTGTAAAAGATAAACAGACCCATCGCATAATTAAAGATTTACGGGTTACCCTCCTAAAAGATGATTTAGAGCTTGAATCCTATCTTTCTACTACCGATAAGGTAATCTTCGAACATGTGTCAGCAGGTAAATATATTGTTGAGATATCTAACATCGAAGATAAAATCGCCTCAATATTATTAGATATAAAGAAATAAGAGCATATGGAAGAATCCAATGCCTTGGTTTTAGAGATATTAAGGCAAGATAGCATGCTTGCAATGAGTGTCTTTGAACAGAAGGAACTCGCCCAAACCATAAGACACTATAGTCAGCTGACCATATCATTGACTGAAATAAATAAATTATGCCAGGAAGTAATATCTATATTAAACAAGGCAGGCAAAAAAGGCACTTTCATTTCCGATTATATAGATAGCCTTAAAAAAACAGGCCAGATACTCTGGGATCATTTGCTTACGCGGTCAGTTAAAGATAGATTAAAGACAACAATAATTAAAAATTTAGTCCTCTGCATAGATGAAAAATTAATTAATATTCCCTGGGAGCTCTTGTATGACGGCAATGATTTTTTATGCCTCAAATTTAATTTAGGCAGGCTAGTGAGAACTAAAGACGAGATAAGACCCCCGCAATATCGAAGCTCAACAGCTACTCCTAAGATGTTGATACTGGCCAATCCTACTAATGACCTGAAATCCGCCTACCTTGAAGGCGTATATATTAAAAATCAGTTCGACCGCAAAAGAAATGAAATTAGCATTGATTTTAAATCTACCTCTATTGATACGCTGTATGTAAAGAAGAACCTGCGTGATTACGATATTGTGCATTTTGCCGGTCATTGCGAATACGACACAGATAATCCCAAGAATACAGGTTGGGTGTTAAGTGACGGGAGATTTACAACGACAGATATTCTTGCTTTAGGCGAAAGCCTGCATTTCCCTAGCCTAATCTTTTCTAATGCTTGTCATTCCGCAAAAACTATAACCGAACCAATGAACACAGATTACCAGGAGAAAAACTCTAGTTTGGCATCAGCATTTCTATTTTCCGGCGTCAGGCATTATATCGGCACAATATGGAAGATAGAAGATCCGGTGAGCCTTGTATTTGCCAAGGAATTCTATACCCAGTTAATTAAAGGAAATTCAGTGGGCGAATGCATGCGTTTGGCGCGCCTGCGATTAATTAAGGAATACGGTATCACCGCTATATCTTGGGCAAGTTACCTTCTTTATGGAAACCCGAATTTTATATTATTCAGGCCTAAATCCAGGCCCGCAGCATTAAAATTTAAGAGAGACATTTCTTTATATAAAAAGCAGATGGTAAGACTTGCATCGGCAGCTTTTATTATATCCATAATTATATATTTATATATATGGTTACCGACCAGAAATCCTACTGCCTATTTTTCATTCCTCCAGTCACAGAAATTGTTTCTTAAAGGTAACAATCAGGAGGTTATCCTGCTTTGCAACCGAATTATAAAAAATGACCCTGCGTTTCTTGCGGCATACCCGTTAATCGCAGATACCTATCAGAGGTTAGGCGACAGAGAGAATGCCCTAAGATATTAT
>JAUYDQ010000056.1 GCA_030691725.1 Candidatus Omnitrophota bacterium | reverse complement strand
GGGCTTACGGGGCCTGTTGGTATAATTCTTATAGGGACAGTCCCCTTAGTGCTCAATATTTTAGCTACGGCGGGGACAGTCCCTATATCAACATCGGGCAAAACTAAAATCTCAAAATCTAAGAAGTCCAGTTCCCGACATTTACCTACGCATTCTTCTAAATTCTTTTGCCAGGTTTTTACGGCGATAATAATCGATACGGTCATAGTATTTTAATATATGCATCCTATAAAATATTGCCAATGTATCCAACCCCGTGCTAATAAGTGCAGAAGGCCCAATCCGGCCATAAGGCCTTTGGGGTTTCAGAATTATGGGTGCCTCAACAATCTTATATCCTAAATGATGCGCGTTTACCAAAAGCTCTAAATCAAAGGCAAATTTCTTAACCAAAAGCCTGGGCAATACATTCCTTAACACCTCGGTTTTAAATAACTTTAGCCCCGTCTGCGTGTCATGGCAAGGCAAATTAAACAGAATCTTGACCAATAAATAATATACAAAGCTGATTATCTTGCGTTGTAGGGGATAATTCACTATGGAATTAGGGTGTAGTTTAGAACCAATAACTATATCGGCTTTATCGAAACCCATAATATCAAAAAGCGTCTGGAACTGGATGGGATGTAAATCCATATCTGCGTCTAAAAAGAGCGTATAATCTCCAGTGATATAATGCAGGGCTTTTTTAATCGCCCTTCCTTTACCCATGTTCACAGGATTTCTTTTGACAATAAGTTGGGGGTACTTCTGGGCAAGGGCATTGGCTTTTTCATAAGTATCATCGGATGAGCCGTCATCCATCACAATAATTTCCCAAGGGTAACCAAAGTCATCAAAAGCTCGCGCTGTTTCCTCTATGCTGGATACAATACGACTCCCCTCGTTGTATGCAGGCATAACTATGGAGATTTTTTCTTTTAGGGCCTTCATCATAATATCAGGGATAGTCCCCTTAGTGCGACTTTTAATTAGCTATGGCGGGAACAGTCCCTTTTCCCCCTTTTCTATATGCTAATAGCAAATGTATAGAAAAAAGTAAAATTGCATTTACGCATAGGATAAATTGCACCTGAATAAGATTTTTATGGAAAAATATAATTCCCAAAAACTGAAAGCCAGTAAATAAAACCAAATACTTAATAAAACGCAGGTCTTTTATGGAAAGAAAATAAGCTATCATAATGTACAAGAGCGCAAAAAAGCTCATCGAGATACTAAACAATCTCCCCAGAAATACAGATTCTGGATAAGCCTTGCCTGTTAAAACTGTTAATACTTGGACAGAGAAAAAATTATAGATAAAAATTGCGCAAATAGATAAGGCTGAAACATAAAAAAGCGACTTTTTTAGGGTAGAGGCGGTATCCATATTTTTTGCGTTTAAGCCGCTGGTCCTGGGAAACATTACCATACTGATTGCCCCGGGTAAAAAGAGAAAAATTTTTCCTACCATCTGGGCTAAAGAATAAAATCCGGAATTTCCTTCTGAAAAGTAAAATTTTACTAAAACCATATCGAAACTTACCAGGGCAATAAAACAGAAATTGCTTATCGCTACAGGAAATAAATAAATCAATATCTCTTTATAGTTGATATTTTCTCTTGCGGCTCTCGTGGAAATAAATCGCCTGAGAGGTAGAAAATAAATGGCAAGACCGATTAAGCTAGAGGCTAACAGCGCACCTAAAGCTCCTGCGATATTATATCCTAAAAGGATAAATATGAAGGTAAGAAATAATTTTAATATACCGGTTATGACTGAGGCGAAAGTTAACCAACCGAAAAGTTCTAATCCTTGCACTCCTCCCGAAAAAACCTGGGCAAGACAAGTCGAAGCAAGCAATAGAGCTAAGATACCACCCGAAAGAACTGACGGAATCTTCAATATGTTTATGATATAAATCGAGGCGAACCAAAAAATTAAAAAAGTAGAAATTGCTAAAATTGAACTTTTCTTAAAGAGGTCGGATAGAAAAAACCTGATTTTAGCAACCTGATTATGAGCATTAAATTCTGACGTGTATTTGGTCACCGCTATCTGAAGTGTCCCTAACGGTGCAGCAATCAGCATATATATAGAGAGTAGAGAGTTAAATGCTGCAAAATCCGAAGCAGACAGTTTATGCGCAATTAATAATTGATACATAAGATTTAGAAAGTTCGCTAAGGAAGTTCCGACGAAAACCAAAATTATATTTTTACTGAAATGGTCTAAATTTTTAAATTTATTTAGCATAAGCCTAAACGATAATCTTCAGGAATCTTCGGGAACCCACCTTAAGAACACCGCCTTTTATAGGTACAAAATTCTCTTGCCTAACCTTAGAGTTATCCAAAGACACTGCTCCCTGTTTTATTAATCTGCGCGCCTCGTTTCCGCTTTTCACCAATCTACTATTCAATAATATAGTTGTAATTGACTGTTTCCCGTCTGTTTTATATTCGGGTATATCCTGCGGCAATTCTCCTTGACTAAATACGCGCTCAAATTCCAAACGGGTTTTTTCTGCATCCTTTTTAGAATGATACTGCCCGATTAACTCTTGCGCCAACTTCACTTTTGCCTCTTTAGGATGCATTTTCTTTATAGCCTCTAAATCCTCATCAGTAAGCAAGGTATAATATTTCAGCATCATTTCATCGGATATAGACATAATTTTCCCGAACATTTCATTCGGATTTTCGTTAATAGCGATAAAATTTGCGTAAGATTTACTCATTTTTTGTACGCCATCAGTACCTTCTAAAAGTGGCATAGTGATAATTACCTGTTGCGCCTGACCAAAGTCTCTCTGGATATCTCTACCTACTAAAAGATTAAATATCTGGTCTGTGCCGCCTAATTCGATATCTGCCTCTAATTTTACTGAATCATAGCCCTGCAAAAGCGGATACATAAATTCCAAAAGTGAGATATCTTCGCCTTTGGATAATCTTTTCTTAAAATCGCTCCTCGCCAGCATCTGGGCAACTGTAGCATGCGTCGTCAGTTTCAATATATCTAATACTGACATCTTATCAAACCATTCGCTATTAAAGGTTACCTGTATCTTATCTACATCAAGGATTTTAGATACCTGCCTTTTATAAGTTGCAGCGTTCGCCAATACCTCCTCTTTAGTCAATTGCTTTCTCGTTTCTTGCCTGCCGCTGGGATCACCGATACGGGCAGTAAAATCGCCAATTAAAAAAATAACCTTGTGCCCTAAATCCTGAAACTGGCGCAATTTTCTTAAGAGAACAGTATGGCCTAAATGAATATCCGGTGCAGTAGGGTCAAAGCCAGCCTTCACTCTTAAGGGTCTTTTTTCTCTTATACTTCCTTCTAGCTTCGCTTTTAACTCTTCTTCTGAGATTATCTCAACTACGCCGCGCTTAATAACTTCTATTTGTTTATCGATATCTGATTTTTGCATCTTACTACCTCGCTTTGAGGGACACCCTTCCGATTGGATTCAAAGACGTCCCTCGATTAGCAACAAAGACGTCCCTATAATTTTGCGCTCAGGCCGATCTTCGCCTGCTCTGCTTCCACTTTAATTACTTTTGCTTTTAATTTATCCCCTGCTTTCAATTGTGCAAGAGCATCCTTATCTATTTCGCTGGCATAAACTAAACCCTCTAAATCTTCGGTAATCTTTACAAATACACCAAAATCAGTAATATTCACAACTTCTGTTTCTATAACTGTATCCAAAGGATATTTGGTAGTAATCTCCGGCCAAGGATTAGGCTGCAATTGTTTTAATCCTAATGCAATGCGCCGGTTTTGAGCATCTACCGAAAGCACCAGCACTTCCACTTTTTGCCCTTTCTTGAATATGTCCTGCGGATGGGCTATCCTTTTAGTCCAGGAGATATCTGAGATATGAATCATCCCTTCTAAAGTGTTATCCAACTCTACAAATGCGCCGTACGCAGTAAAACCCCTTACCTTTCCCTGAACTTTTGTACCAGAAGGATATTTAGATTCGGCTTCCAACCACGGATTCTGCTCCAGTTGCTTAAGGCTCAAAGATATCTTGCGCGATTCTTTCTCTATACTTAACACCTGAACCTCTACCGTATCTCCTATAGCAAACATTTCGCCGGGATTATTTACCCTCTTTGTCCAGGATATCTCAGATACATGAATTAACCCCTCAATTCCTTTTTCTAACTCTACAAATACGCCATAAGGCAGGATGTTTACAACTTTACCTTTTACCTTAGAACCCACACTATATTTTGTCTCAATATCCTGCCAGGGATCGGGAAATCTCTGCTTTAGGCCGAGGGAGACTTTGCTTGATTCTTTATCTAAATTCAAAATAACTACTTCGATTTTATCTGCCAACGCCACTATCTCAGAAGGATGGCTGATTTTAGACCAGGACATATCGGTGATGTATAAAAGCCCGTCTACACCACCCAGATCCACAAATGCTCCAAAATCGGTTATTGCCTTGACTGTTCCCGAGTAAATCCCTCCTATCTTTAAATCCTGCCATAGTTTTTCTTTTGCCTCTTCTTTCGCTTTTTGCATAGCCTCCCGATGGGATAATATTATGCTGTGCCTTAGATTATTTACCTTAATAATTTTGAATTTAAATGCATTATTAAGAATATTTTTGTCTGAGAGGCCCCTGAAAGAAGAAAGAGATGTGGGCAAGAAACCTTCTATCCCTATAACATCAACCAAGAATCCGCCCTTTACCTTTTTTATCGGCCTGCCCTCAACCAGCGTGCCATCATTGGAGTTCTTAACAATCTTATCCCAACCTTGTATGCGTATAGCTTTATCCCGGGAAAGCCCAATCATCCCGGAATCATCTTCGATACAGTCGATAAAAAAATCTAATTCTTTACCTACCCCCAAATCTTCTTTGCTAAATTGACTGATGGAAACAATCCCTTCGGATTTAAATCCCACATCCACCAATACCTCTTTTGCTTTTATAGATACGATTTTACCCTTTATAATCTGGCCTTCCTTCAGTATTTTTATGCTCTGATTATAAAGCTCCTCCATAGCAGTTCTTTCGGTTGTCATTTATACTACCTCCTTAATGAGCACATAACTTACGAACACGTTAGTGTGAGTAAGTTATAAGTGCGAATTAATCCCCCCTGCTTTCTTACGAAAGCAAGAAGGGGGGATAAGTTCGGCCAAACAAATTATGTCCTCCTTCGCCAAGGCTTCGGAGGACTATCCCCCGAAGCTTCAGCGAAGGGGGATGTTCACTTCGTTCCATAAGTTGTGGCCTCTCTTATCTTCTTAATAATCTCTTTAACTAACCACTGCGGCGTAGAAGCACCGCTTATCAATCCAATCTTATTCGCATTTTTTAATATTTTATCCAGATTGGCTTTTTCATTCTCGACAAGATACGTTCTCTTATTAATGTTACGGCCGATATGCAGCAACCTTTTGGTATTGGCACTCAGGCGCGAACCGATAACTAATAAGGCATCTACGCAAGATGCGAGTTTCTTTACTTCGTTCTGCCTGTGTACCGTATCTAAACATATGGTGTTATATACATGCACCTCCTTTACCAGGGGATTTTTTTGCAATATCTTACTTACCACTTGGAAAAATACGTCTTTGGTTTGAGTAGTCTGAGAAATTATTCCTATTTTTTTATAGGAAAAAACATTTTCTTTGATATCTTTTATTTTTTCAATGGTATGTGCGCCGGGCGCTAAATCCAAAAGAGCTCTTATTTCAGGATGCTTGCGGTCACCGACAATAATAACGACCAAGCCCTGCTTATGAAGCATATCGCAAATCTTCTGCACCAGAGAGACATAGGGACAGGTAACATCAATGAGTTTTAAGTTTTTCTTCTTGGCAGCGTTTAATATATCGCGGGGACTGCCATGGGAGGGCAATATTAGGGTTGATGAATCTTCTAAATTATCTAAGGAATTTACTATGCAAAGGTCCTTATTCTGGAGT
>JAUYDQ010000055.1 GCA_030691725.1 Candidatus Omnitrophota bacterium | reverse complement strand
ATCTCGCCTCTTTTTTAACCGCGTTTTATGTATTCCGCGCCTTTAGCCGCCGCCGGGAACGCCTGAGCCTACAGAAAGAAGGCCTGCAGGAAAAACTGAATATTCTCTCTGACCGCAAATCGCAGGAACAAAAGAATCTTACTGGCCTGCGGGAAAAAATCAGCCGCTACAACAGCCTGAAGGTCATCATCGAAGAGCTAAACCAGAACTTAAGCCTTGAGTTTGTCGCGGACAAGCTTTTGGATATCGCTTCATCGCTCGTCGCCGGCTCCAAAGGCACCTGCCTCTTGTACCTGGTGGATAACCAGACGCAGAAATTACTTCTTTTTAAGACGAAGAAAGAAGATAATCAGTTAATTATTAAGGCAAAAGAAGCACTTAATTTTGCCAAAACGCAAGGCAAAAATCGCATAGGTGTTCTTTTGCAAAAACTCGAATGCCCATAAGAAAAGTTGTAAACAAACAATTAGGAGCGTTACTTATTGAACGGGGCGTCATTAATCAGTCCCAATTAGATAAGGCATTAACTGTCCAGAAGGAAAAGGGAGGCCTGATTGGTGAAGTATTGGTAGAATTGGGACTTGCTAAGGAAGAAGATATTGCCCAGGCCTTAACCGCCCAATATGGTTTTCCGTATCTGCCTTTGTCTAACTATGAGATTAATCCCGAAGTTGTTAATATTATTCCCAGCCGTGTTGCCCGGCAATACCTGTTTATCCCCGTAGATAAAATCGGTAATAATCTTACTCTGGCAATGTCAAATCCCCTTAACGACCATGCAATTGAAGACGTAGAATTATTGTCGGGTTGCAATATACAGATATTCGTCTCTACTTTATCCGATGTCAAAGGGGCAATAGAGAAATATTATAAAGATAAGGAATAACCAGTAACTAGTAATTCAGTAACTGGTAACTGGTAATTAAGAAAATAAAAATATTTCTTATCATTATTTTCATGGCAGGAAAAGTGTTCAAATTAATCCTAGGAATCTATAAAATTACTAGTTGCTCGTTACTAGTTTACTAGTTACTAAAAACAATGGTTTCACTAAAAGAACTCCTTACGGATTTACTAATCAATAATAAGCTTATAACAATAGAACAGTTGAATCAGGCATTAGAGGTTCAGGGTAAAAAAGGCGGTAAGCTTAGCGATATTATTGTGGATTTAAAATTTATTAAAGAAAATGAGCTCATTTCAGTCTTAAGTGAAGGGCTGGGCGTTCCTTTAATTGATTTAAAACGCATTAAGATAGACTACGAAATAGCAAAAATCATTCCTATTGATATTGCCCGCCGCTATCAGATAATTCCTATGTCTAAGATGGGCGATACGATTACTTTGGCAATGGCTGACCCTCTAAACATATTTGCCATTGATCATGTCGAGGCTCTCACCGGATATAAAATAAACCCGATTATTTCACCGGGTAACGATATATTGCAAGCCATAGAATTATCTTACCCCGACACAACTAAAGGAGTAGTCGACAGTTTAGTTAAAGAGATCGCGGTTTCTTCAATAGAGTTTATAAAAGAGGAAAAAGAGGCATTGCCTACCCAACAGGAGTTAGACCGTATAAGCCGCGAGCCCCCTGTAATTAAAGTTACCAATATGACACTCGAAGAAGCAGTTAACAAAAAAGCCTCGGATATACTTATTGAGCCGTGGGAGAGAAAACTGAGGGTTCGTTTCCGCGTTGACGGCGTATTACAAGAGGAACAAGCGCCTCCAAAGAGCATGTATCTTTCCATTGTCTCCCGTGTTAAAGTAATGTCAAATTTGAATATTGCCGAACACAGGCTTCCTCAGGACGGCCGTTTTAAAGTTAAGATTTCCGGCCGCGAGATAGACTTCCGCGTGTCGATTCTTCCTTCCAGTTTAGGCGAAAAAGTCGCTATCCGTATATTAGATAAATCCCAAGCCACGCTTGATATAGAAAAACTGGGTTTCAGCGAAGATATTGTTTCTAAATTAAAGAATGTGGCCAAAACACCGCACGGTATGTTACTTGTGTGCGGGCCGACAGGTTCAGGAAAGACAACGACGCTGTATTCGCTTTTAAAGCTCGTGGATACTCCGGAAAAAAATATTATTACGGTAGAAGATCCCGTGGAATATCAATTAGAAGGCATAAATCAGGTGACTGTGCGTCCGGAGATAGGTTTGACTTTTGCCGGTGCTTTGCGTTCTATATTAAGACAGGACCCGAACGTTATAATGATAGGAGAAATCCGTGACTACGAAACCGTAGATATTGCCATAAAGAGCGCATTGACCGGTCACCTTGCGCTTTCTACTTTACATACGACCACTTCCAGCGGTGCTATCGTGCGCCTGATTAATATGGGCGTTGAACCATATCTGATTAATTCTTCTTTGATCTGCGTGCTTGCGCAGAGGCTGGTTCGTAAAATCTGTTTTTACTGCAAAGAGAAATACACTCTTGAAAAGGAGATTATCGACACTTTAAAATTAAATACCGACAGGTTGGAGAACCGTGGTTTGGCCTCCAATAGCCAAAGCCACATAATTAAAAATTACGAATTCTTCCGCGGTAAAGGTTGCACTCACTGTTTTAATACAGGTTATAGCGGAAGGATAGGGATTGCAGAGATTTTATTATTAAGTGCTGAAATCCGGGAATTAATCTTAAGCCGCGCTCAGGAGCATATAATAAAACAACAGGCGCGGAAAGTTGGCATGAGAACTTTAAGGGAAGAGGGCATGGAGCAAGCGTTAAAAGGCATAACTACGGTCCAAGAGGTTCTGCGCGTAACCGCATCGGATGAATAATTTAAATTGATATGCAGATATTAAAAGAAAACATCATTGAGATATTAGTTAAAAGTAAACGTCTCCAAACAGAACAGATAGATAAGGCACTGCAAATACAAAAACAGAAAGGAATACCGTTAAGACGCGTACTAGTTGAACAGGGTTTCATTTCAGAAGAGGAACTACTTTCTTTTCTGTCCGGCCAGCTTTACATACCCATACTACATCTTAGCAAATATAAGTTTGATCCTCAGATAATCGAGCTCATTCCGGAACATATTGCCAGACAATATTGTTTGATTCCTCTGTCTCGCATGGGCAATAATATTACTGTTGCCATGGCTGATCCTTTAAATATATTTGCCTTAGATGATTTAAGGACGCTTACCGGCTGTAATATTGATATGGTCTTAAGCCCTCAGGACGAGATATCACGGGTTATTGATACACAATACCATTTAGAAGTCAAAGATATGCAGCAGGTTACAGATCTTACACAGCAGGGCTTGGAGACCAAAGAGGCTGAGTTTGCCAGGCAGGATGAGATAGAACTGAGCAGCGTGGTAAAAGAAAGTAAAAGAGCGCCTATTGTTAAATTAGTTGACCTTATGTTGGCCCAGGCTTTAAAAAAGAGAGCCTCAGATATACATATCGAACCGGAGGAAGATTGCCTGCGCATAAGATACCGTATCGACGGTTCATTATATGATATATTTAAACTCCCCAAGACAAACCAGAATGCCATCCTGGCCCGAGTCAAGATTATTTCCAATCTTGATATTACCGAAAGCCGTATCCCGCAGGACGGTCGATTCAAGGTAAAATTTGAAGAAAGAGAAGTAGATTTTCGCGTCTCAAGCCTGCCTACGACGTTCGGCCAAAAATTCGTTCTGCGCGCACTTGATAAATCTAACTTATCCGTCGGATTAGACGAGCTCGGTTTCTCTGAACAACCCTTAGGCTTATTTAAAGAAGCGATAAATAAACCCTTTGGTATGATACTGGTTACCGGGCCAACAGGCTCTGGTAAGTCAACAACTTTATATTCGGTCTTGAGCCAGTTAAATACGCCGCAGAGAAATATCATTACTATTGAAGACCCTGTAGAATATCAGGTTGAAGGGATTACCCAAATTCAAGTGAAACCCGAGATCGGCCTTGATTTTGTATCGGGTTTGCGTTCACTATTAAGACAAAGCCCCGATGTGATTATGATCGGTGAGATAAGAGACTCTGAAACCGCGGATATTGCGGTGAAAGCATCGCTAACCGGACAATTGGTGTTTTCTACGTTACATACCAACGATGCAATATCCAGTATAACGCGCCTCATTGATATGGGTATCGAACCATTTTTAGTTGCTTCAAGTCTTATTTTGCTCTGTGCCCAGAGGCTCTGCCGTAGAATTTGCCTTAAATGTAGACAGCCCATTGAGATACCCGATAAATTCTTGGAAAGCATAGGCTTTACCCCGTTACAGACTAAGGGAGACCAGGAAAAAGATAAGATGTCTGTAACGGGGTTTAAAGAAAAGGTAACTTTTTATACTGCAAAAGGATGTAAATATTGCAATAATACAGGATTTTATGGTAGAATAGCAATCTTAGAAGCTATTATGATTAACGATGCTATTCGTGAAATGATTATGAAGAGGGAATCCATTGATAAAATAAAACAGTACGCTATAATAAAATGCGGCATGAAGACGTTGAGAGACGATGCTTTCCTAAAAGTAAAGATGGGCCTGGCAACTTTAGATGAAGTTATCAGGGTAACCAAAGAGGAATAATAATATGGCAGAGAGTTTCCGTATTTTATTGATCAATAATGACGAGGTAATCTCAAGGTATCTGAGAGAAAAATTAACTATCAATGGCGGATATTTGGTTTCTTGTGAATCTAATAGCCAGGCCGGTATCGAAACTTTTAGGCGCGGCGGTTTTGATATTGCGATAATCAAGTTTGGTATGCCGGATGCGGATGGCGCCAGTTTCCTTAGGAGTTTAAAGGCAATAAATCCCGATTGCATCGTTATTGTATTGATTGAAGAAGCCGATCCGCATTTATTAAAAGAGATATACAAATTAGGCGGGTATGACTTTATCAGCCAGCCGATTAATTTGGAAAAACTATTCTTTCTCATTAAAAAAGGCATGGATTTACGTTCATTGACGATTGCGCATCGTAAATTAGTTGATGGCCTACAGGAGCACAATACTTCTTTACAAAAGCAGAATACGCTTTTAGCCAGAAGAATTGAAGAATCAACAAAGAATTTAACTAAGCTTTATGAAGACCTGCGCCAAACATATATGCGCACAATTAAGGTTTTGGCTCAAGCTATTGATGCGCGGGACCATTATACACATAGCCATTCCGAGAATGTTGCTAAATACGCTGTTAGTATAGCTGAAGAGTTGCGCCTGCCTGCTCATGAAATCGAGTTAATCAGGGATGCCTGCGAATTACACGATTTGGGTAAAATTGGAGTTGAAGATTCTATCTTGGGTAAATCCACAAGCCTTACCGCTCAAGAATGGGAACAGATAAAACGTCACCCTCAAACCGCCGCACAGATTTTAGAGCCGCTTACTTTCTTGGATGGCGTGATAGATTTGGTTAAACAGCATCATGAGCACTACGATGGCTCAGGTTATCCTGAAGGACGTAAGGGTGAAGATATTCTCATGGGTGCGCGTATCATCCATGTAGCAGATGCCTATGAAGCAATGCGTTCCCCCCGTTCTTATAGGCTGGTTCCCCTTTCAAAAGAAGAAGCTATTTTGGAGATAAAGAAAAATAAAGGTACGCAATTCGACCCTCAAATAGTTGAGGTTTTCTTAAAAGTAGTGGATAAATTATAAAAGATCGCATTAAAGTTATCGCGAAGCGATTTTCTTGGATGGTTCGTTATGAATACTTACAAGTATACTGCTAAAGAGAAAGATAGCCATACTCTAATTGATATCTTAGAGGGTTCTTCTGAAGCAGAGGTTGCGGATATCTTGCATAAGAAAGATTTAGTGATTGTCTCGATTGAGCCGATAAAAAAGAGAATATTAAAAACCAGAGATAGAAAAATAAAGCTCGATGACCTGGTTATTTTTTCGCGCCAGTTAGCTACAATGATTGATTCAGGCGTGGCTTTAGTTCAATCATTAGGAATACTCGCTGAGCAGGTTGAGAATAAGAATTTAAGAGATGTGGTTATAGCTGTGCGCCAAGATATTGAGGCGGGAATGAGCTTCTACGATGCCTTAGCAAAACATCCCAATGTATTTTCTGAACTTTTTATAAATATGACCAAGGCAGGCGAAGCCTCAGGTACGCTAGATGAGGTTTTAGACAGGCTAGCAACGTATTTAGAGAAAACATCAACCCTCACTCGAAAGATCCGCTCGGCTTTGGTTTATCCTGCGATTTTGATCAGCATGGCTATATTGATTACTGCTGGTTTATTACTTAAGGTTGTGCCTATATTTAAAGAGATATTTGCATCTTTCGGAGGGGAATTACCTTTGCCTACACAAATCCTGATTGGAACGAGTAATTTATTAAGCAGATATTTCTTAATCTTCGCGGCCTTATTAGTTACCCTCATTTTTCTTTTTAAGAGATATATCAGCACAGAGAAAGGCCGCTATAATTTTGATGCCCAAAAATTAAGAATACCGGTTATGGGAAAGCTTTTTCATAAGGTGGCATTAGCCAAGTTTTCACGCACATTTTCTACTTTGGTGAGAAGCGGTGTTGCTATCTTAAATGCTTTAGATATTGTAGGTAAAACTTCGGGTAATAAAGTAATTGAGGGGGCGGTGTTAGAGTGCCGCAAGGCGGTGCGGGACGGTGAATTAATTTCAAAACATTTGTCTAAGACCAAAGTTTTTCCTCCTATGGTCTGCCGCATGATCGGCGTAGGGGAGCAGACAGGCCAGCTGGAAAAGATGCTTTCTAAAATTGCTGACTTTTATGATGAACAGGTAGATGCGGCAGTAACGGGTCTTACCAGTATGATTGAACCCATAGTAATCGCCTTTTTGGGTATTATTATCGGCGGTATTGTTATTTCTTTATTCCTGCCAATATTTAAGATAACGGAATTGATTGCTAAGTAAATTCGCACAAACAATAAAGTGCCTCAAAGATAAACAACTTACGTCGCTCTTTCAGAGGCTTGCCTAAGTTTTGTGCTCATTTAAAAAAAACACTTGACAAAAATAATCTTTTTTGTATAATTAATTACACCTTGAAAAAGGCAGGAATAGAGGTTATACTTTATTGTTGTGACAAAACAAAAAAATAGCGGCATTGACAAATTTGGTTAGTTAACTTTTCACCGAACATCAGGCGCTAAACGAATCATAGATTTTAAAGCGTCCCGGTATGTATCGGGACGCTTTTTCTTTGCTCTTTGTTAATTTGGATAGCCAAGTAGCGTAATGAGTAATAAGTTAATAGAGCCGTTATACAAACTTTCTCTTAAATTTTTGGAGAGTTTGATCCTGGCTCAGAGTGAACGCTGGCGGCGTGGATTAGGCATGCAAGTCGAGCGATATTTCAGGCGGAGAGGTTGAAGCCGCAAGGTGGATGCCAATTTGTTTGATTTATAGCGGCAGACTGGTGAGTAACGCGTGAGTAATTTACCTCTAAGCCGTGTATAGCCTTGCGAAAGCAAGGGTAAAACACGATGTGTCTACGAAGACTCAAGTCTTTGTAAGTAAAAGTGGCTCGCAAGAGCTATTGCTTAGAGATGAGCTCGCGTCCTATCAGCTAGTTGGTAGGGTAATGGCCTACCAAGGCTTTTGACGGGTAGCTGGCCTGAGAGGGTGGTCAGCCACACGGGGACTGAGACACTGCCCCGACTCCTACGGGAGGCTGCAGTCGAGGATCTTTAGCAATGGGCGAAAGCCTGACTATGCGACGCCGCGTGAGGGATGAAGGTTT
>JAUYDQ010000123.1 GCA_030691725.1 Candidatus Omnitrophota bacterium | reverse complement strand
CCTTTACGACGGATTTTTAGAGGGGTTCGATAAGAAACATTGGTTGCCCAAATTCTACGGGCTCAGTATTATCAACAAGGATTTCTAAGATCTTACCCTTGATTTCAGATTTAATCTCATTCATTAATTTCATTGCTTCTAGGATACATATAACCTGTCCGGGTTCAATTACCTGGCCTACTTCAACGTAAGGTGGTGCTTCTGGCGAAGGTGTGCGATAAAAAGTTCCTACCATCGGCGCTTTTATTTCAACTGTTTTAACTGCTAATTTTTCGCTGCTCTCGGAAGTTTCTTCTTCGGTTTGAACTGGCGAGAGCCTTGTTTTTTCAATCACTATAGTTTGACCGGCAGATGCTTCTGTACCTGCGCCGGCCTTTTTTAATCTAATACGCATGCCGTCTTTTTCTATTTCTATCTCTACAAGGCCATTCTCATTCATTAGATTTATCAGTTCTTTTATTTCTTTTATATTCATTTAAAACCCCATCTGTTATGAATATGCCTTTTCAATATATTCTCCTGTTCGGGTATCCACCTTAATTTTATCTCCGGTATCTATAAAAAGCGGGACTTGTATAATAGCGCCGGATTCTATTTTTGCAGGTTTGGTACCGCCTTTTGCCGTATCGCCTTTTATCCCCTGCTCGGTGTGGATAACTTTAAAATCAATAAAGTTTGGCAGATTTATATTTAATGTTTCACCCTTATAGAAATATCCCGCGACTTCAAGGTTATCTTTTAAGAATTTCTTCTTTTCCCCAAGATTATCTTCGGAAATGGCTATTTCTTCGAAATTGTCCTGGTCCATAAAATGATACATATTGCCGGAGGAATATTGATATTGAAGTTTTCTTTCTTCAACAAAAGCTGTCTCTATTTTTTCACCGCCCCTGAATGTCTTTTCTTGAATATTGCTGTTCTTCAGGTTTCTTAATTTTGCGCGCACAAAAGCAGCACCCTTGCCGGGTTTCACATGCTGGGTTTCTACAACCAGATATACATCAGAGTCAACCAATATGGTCAGGCCTGATTTGATGTCATTTATCGAGAGCGCCACTTAAGACGTTAGACCCTTTCTTAGTTACTAGAATGATATCCTCTAATCTTATTCCAAATTTATTGGGTAGATAAATTGCTGGTTCAACGGTAAAAACCATATCCGGCTTTAAAATTCCTTCTACTTTGCCAGATATGCGAGGCTCTTCATGCACTTCTAATCCTATGCCGTGGCCTGTGTTATGCCCAAAAAACCCGCCGTATCCTTTTTGGGTTATATATTGGCGGGCAGCTGCATCAATTTTATTTATTTGAACAGCTGGCTTTATCTCTTTTATCGCCCTATCTTGCGCTTTGCAAACTATATCATATATCCTCTTAACAGCAGGATTTATTTTACCCAAAAAGAAAACCCTTGTCAAGTCAGATTTATAACCCATATAGTCGACGCCCATATCAATTAATATCGGTTCGTTATTTTTAATCTTTCTTTGAGAAGTCAAATGGTGCGGAAAGCTTGAATTGGTTCCTGAGGCAATAATTATGTCAAATGCCGAGCTTTCGGCCCCGCAGTATCTTATAAAACGCTCTAACTCTGCTGCAACTTCAATCTCTTTTTTACCAGGAACTATAAAATTTTTAATAAATTTGAATGCCTTTATTGTTATCTGAATTGCTTTTTTTATTTTTTCTAATTCTTCAGCGGTTTTTATCTCTCTAAGCTCTTCTACCAGGCCATAGGTAGGAATTAAATCACCCCTGTTATTTAATTCTTCCTTTATCTTTTTATGCTCGGCAAAGGCGAGATATCTTTCTTCAAATCCAATGCGCTTAAGCCCCAGGTCTACACAGGTATCCGCTATTATTTTAAAAACGGAACCGTTAATTTTCGTTATTAAAGCTAATCCCTTAAGACCCTTTTTGGCCTCTTCGGCATATCTTGAGTCTGTGAAATAGATATTTGGTTTTTTTGATATTAAAAAATAGGAGTCACGGCTGGTAAAATTAGTGAGGTAAGAGATGTTTGCTGGAGAGGATAGGATTAATCCATCGAGATTTTCTTGTGCCAATTTAGCATATATTTTTTGAATACGCAAATTTACCCCGCACCACCCACAACCCCACACCATTTGATTCATCAGAAGATGCGGGATTCTTCCAGTATTAAAGCAAATCTATTAAAGCTTCGAGGCCCAAACTATAACTTTTTGGGCCAAAACCCATTATCGTGCCTTTTACTACAGGGCTGATCAGAGATTTCTGCCTAAATTCCTCTCGTGAATAAATATTAGAAAGATGCACTTCTACGGTCAATACACTGGCGGCGGCAATAGCATCTCTAATGGCAACGCTTGTATGTGTATAGGCTGCGGGATTTATTAAGAGCGCATCATATTTATTCTTCATTTTACCAATAAGGTCTACAATTTCACCTTCATAACTAGACTGTTTTATGATCAGGCTCACTTTTCTTTTCTTGGCAATCTTTTTTAATTCATTATTTATCTGGAGTAAAGTTACCTTGCCATAGATACCTGGTTCTCTTTTTCCCAGTAGGTTTAGATTCGGCCCGTGTATAACAAGGATTCTTTTCATTCTGTCTAATTTTCTGCCTCATCAATCAGCATTATCGGAATGCCATCTTTTATGGGATATTTTTTTGCACATTTTTTACAG
>JAUYDQ010000035.1 GCA_030691725.1 Candidatus Omnitrophota bacterium | reverse complement strand
TATTTACGGAGGATACTTAGTAATTAAAGAAGCCCGCAATAATAAAAAGTATGAATTTTATCTGTTGATTATCTGGGCGCTTATCTTTCCTTTAGCCTTTTCCTTTGGCAGGCAGAAATTGCACTATTTTATTCTTCCGATTTATCCAGCTGCTTCGTTATTGGTAGGTATGACATGCGAAAGGCTTTTAAAAGAGCCGATTAAACTTAAAATAGCCGCAAGTATCAAATATATTTTAATCATAGCTGGTATCGTTATGCTATGTTTCCCTCTGAATATTCGTAGTAAACGTTTTAGCGAGACTGTCCATGTGGCCCCCGTTTTAGATAAGATATTGAGGCAACTTGCCGAATACGAATTCATTGTGTATAACCAGGATGTAGCAGCTATTTTATTCTATTCGCAGGAATTATCCCGCGTCAAGTATATCAAAGATAAAGCATCGTTGGAAGAGGCATTAACCGCACCTTACGCCAAAGTTCGGTTGTGTTATATAAACGAGCAAGATTTTTTAGGGCTTAATTTATCTGCAAGAGAGAAATACCGAACTATCTTAAAATATAAAGATAGAATAGTTATCGTAAGCCCCCAAGAGCCGCCTTTAACTGTGGTGTTACCTTAGTGGTGATTTAATTGAAGAAAGATTTAATAACTAATATTTTGATTTCAATAACTGCTGTTTCTTCTATATTGTTTTGTGCTGAAATTATTATGCGGTTTTCCTGGGAGATGGGTGGATGGGTAAAGAGGCCAATCTATAGAAGAAGTTCTAATCCGTATCTACGCTATGAACTTGTCCCAGGGGCTAAAACCGGATACATATCGGTAAATTCTGATGGATTCCGCGGCCCAGAATATTCTATAACCAAACCCGCTAACACATTCCGCATAATTATGCTGGGTGATTCTGAAACTCTTTCATTTATGCTTGCGCAAAGCGATGCCTTAGCCGCACAATTAGAGAGCCTATTAAATCAAAAGTCCGGCTCAGTTCGGTATGAGATTCTTAATTTTGGGGTAGAGGGGTATAACATTTTTCAGGAATTGGAACTGCTAAAAACCAAAGGCCTAAAGTATAACCCCGACCTGATTATCTTAAATTACGTCTTAAATGACCCTGAACCCGGCGAGTATTATTTTAAAGAAACCTTCTTTATGCGCCATAGCGCATTGGTGCGTTACTTTAGTTACCGCATAAAAAAGGCCCTGATAAGAAGGGAAAGGAAAAGGCTGAATATTAAAACAGAGGTCGATAATTATTACTATTATCATAACCCCAAGTATTTTGTTCCTGTTAAAGAGGCAATGTTGGAGATGGCTGATATTGCTGGAGAGCGAGCCAATAAACTCGTAGTGGTGGTTTTTCCTGTTTCCAGCATTATGGTAAAGGATTTTAAAGAAAATTATCCCTATTGGCCGTTGCATGAACTTGTAAAGAGCATAAACTCCAGTAACATAATATGTATTGACCTTATAGATGAATTTAACCGCTTAGGCATGACGCCCCAAGAAGTTTCTATAAATTATGTATATGATGAGAGCCACAAGAATGCTCCTGCGCTTAAAATATCAGCTCAATATATCTACGGAATCCTTAAATCAAATAGAGTTATACCTGAATAATACCAGATTATTTTATGGTGTAGGAAAGCATAAAACACTTTCCTAACCACTGAAAATCGCATTAAAGTTATCGCGAAGTGATTTTCTTGTAAAAATAACACGCTTTAATTATAGCCTTTATTCTAATCTAGTAGTTTTTATCCAAACTCCTGTATTGAATTGCCTCTGAGATGTGTTCGGGGCGGATACCCTCCGATTCAGCCAAATCCGCGATAGTTCGCGATACTTTAAGGATTTTATCATAGGCTCGTGCCGACAATCCTATCTCTGTCATTGCCATTTTTAGCAATTCTTTAGCTTCACCTTCTAATACACAGTATTTCTTAATTAATTTTGTATTCATCTGGGCATTGTAGAAGATTCTATCAGCTTTAAACCGCTCTCTTTGAATAACCCGTGCTTTTTCAATGCGCTGCTTAATCACTGCCGAAGGTTCGGCGTCTTTGGTATCAGTAAGCTCTTTGTATTTAATCGAAGGCAATTCTATATGTATATCGATCCTATCTAAGAGGGGTCCTGAGATTTTATTCATATAGTTCTGGATTTTGGTAGTGTTACAGCGGCAGGCCTTGCGTGGATCGGTAAAATAGCCGCAGGGGCAGGGGTTCATTGCGCAAACTAACATAAATGATGCGGGGAAAATAAAAGATTTTCTTATCCGGGATACACGGATAAAGCCGTCTTCTAAAGGTTGCCTTAAGCTCTCTAAGCAATCACGATGAAACTCCGGTAGTTCATCTAAAAATAATACTCCCTGATGCGCAAGGCTTATCTCGCCCGGCTGAGGTATAGAGCCGCCGCCTATCAGCGCTACGCTTGAGCTAGTGTGATGGGGAGAGCGGAAGGGACGGATACTCATTATGCCATCTTTAACCGGTAAAGTTCCAATTACTGAATGTATCTTAGTTACCTCTAATGCCTCCTGGAGGGTTAAGTTAGGCATAATCGTAGGTATTCTTTTGGCAAGCATGGTCTTGCCGCTTCCTGGCGGACCGATCATTAGCGCATTGTGTCCACC
>JAUYDQ010000003.1 GCA_030691725.1 Candidatus Omnitrophota bacterium | reverse complement strand
ATCTTTGGGGTGCAGAATTTCTCGTTTGCAACTATAGATATTTTAAAAGAGTTGCACATCTTAAGGAGATTCCTCTTTTAGGTGGTGAAAAAGCGATATTAGAACCCGCAAGAGTTCTAGCTGCTTGGCTTTATTTGATATACAAGGATAAGTTTTTGAACTTAAATTTTGATTTAGTAAGAAAAATGCATAAAGAGAAGTGGCAAGTCTTAAAAAATATGTATTTATCAGGCTTTAATTCTCCTTTAGCCAGTAGTATGGGCCGGCTCTTTGACGCCGTAGGCAGCCTGGTATTAGAAAAAACCAAGGTTAATTTGGAAGCAGAATTGGCTATGGAATTAGAGAAAATAGCCACAAGCTATAAGTGGCAAGCTACAAGTTATAAGTTTAAGATTATTAAACAAAAAGATGGTTATATTTTAGACCCTCTTTTGATATTTAAAGAGATAATGGGAGATTTAAAAGCCAAAAAACCCAAAGAAAAAATTGCTTACAGATTTCATTTAACTATAGCGCAAATGGTAAGAAAGATGTGTTTGGTTTTAAGAAAAGAGAGCAAAATAAATAAGGTGGTTTTATCCGGTGGTGTTTTTCAAAATAACCTTTTACTTTGCCTGGTGTTAGATTTATTATATAAGGAAGATTTTAAGGTATTTACGCATAAAGAGTTATCCTGCAATGATTCCGGTATTTCCTTGGGCCAGGTAGCAGTTGCAAATTTTGGGAGTTAAATATGTGTCTAGGTATACCCATGAAGATAAAAAAGATCAAAGGCGATTTTGCCGACGTAGAGGCAGGCCAGCTTATCCGCACAGTTAACATCCAGATGCTCTCTCATATTCGCGAGGGAGATTATGTTATTGTCCATGCTGGATTTGCCATAGAAAAAGTAGACCCGGAAAAAGCAAAAGATACTTTGAAAATAATAGATGAGATACATTGACGAATACCGTAATATTAAGCTGATTAAAAAGCTCTCGGGAAAAATTAAGGCGATTACACCCAGGGGCCACATAAATATTATGGAGGTCTGCGGTACGCATACACAGAGTTTTTTTAGATTTGGCCTGGATGAACTTATACCTAGAAATTTGAAATTAATTGCCGGGCCGGGCTGTCCTGTATGCGTCAGTCCCCAGGAATATATTGATAACGCAATTAAACTCACCCATTATAAAGATAATATTATTTTAACCTTTGGCGATATGTTACGCATTCCCAGCGCCAGATCTACCCTGGAAAAAGAACGGGCAAAGAGGGGTAATGTTAAGGTAGTTTACTCTGCTTTAGATGCCCTTTTATTTGCCCGCCAGAATCCCGATAAAAAAATAATATTTTTGGCCGTGGGTTTTGAAACCACTGCGCCCACCATTGCATTGAGTATCATCCGGGCAAAAAAAGAAAATTTAAGAAATCTCTTCTTCTATTCTTCTTTAAAATTAATTCCGCCTGCAATGAATTATCTGCTTAAAGATAAGAGATTAAACCTTTCCGGCTTTTTATGCCCGGGCCACGTCTCTTGTGTAACCGGCACAAAATCCTATGAATTTATTCCCCAAAAATATAAAATAGGCTGTTGTGTTACAGGCTTTGAGCCACTGGATATTTTAGAGGGCATTTACTTTCTTATAGAGCAAATCATAAATAATAAACCATGCGTACAAAATCAATATATGCGCGTAGTAACTAAGCAGGGAAATCTTAAGGCAAAAAACAAAATCTTTGAAGTTTTTAAAGTGTGCGGTGCTTCCTGGCGCGGGTTGGGTAAAATTCCTCAAAGCGGCCTTAAGATAAAAGATGAATTCGCCGATTTTGATGCAGAAAAAGCATTCTCTATTAATGATAAACGATATGCGATAAGCGATAAGCTATCCCGATGCAGATGTGGCGATATTCTAAAAGGCTTGATTTCTCCGAGAGATTGCCCGTTATTTTCTAAGGCTTGTAAGCCAGACCACCCCATAGGTCCCTGCATGGTCTCAAGCGAAGGAGCTTGTAATGCGTATTACAAATATAAAAGATAACGAAAAATTAAAACTTACAACCCAAAAACTTAAGTTTAGGATTATAGTTTCTGCTTTCATCCTGTTTCTCCTGTCTTTCTTATCTGGCTGTACACAAAAGAACGAGTTAAAACAGGCACAGGATTATCTGAAAAAATCTAAAATATATTATCAGCACGCAACCGATCTTTATAAAGATTTAATTGCCAAAGGCAAAAATTTGGACAAGCTGCATTTTGAGCTCGGCCAACTATACTATAATCAGGGAGAATGGAAACAGGCAATAGAAGAATTTAAAAAGACTAATATTCTTGTGGCAAAAAAGTTTTTAGCTATCTCTTATTATCGATTAGGTAATTTTACCGATGCCCTTGAGGTATTTAACAGAGAAGAGGTTACCGACGACGAATATCTGTATTATCACGGTTTAACTTCTGAGAAATTAAACCTTTTTGACCAGGCACTAAGTATTTATAAAAAGATAAAGACTAAAGAGTTCGCCGCGGTTGCCTTGGAACGGCTTAATATAATTGAGAAACAAACCGGACCTATACAGATAAAAGATATAAGCCCACAGGTTCATAAGATTTTAGAGGCCGCGCCAACGCAGGATAAATATCCGCAGGCAGGTGCGCTTATCTTATTTTGCGATGAAAAGATTGAAGTTACGCCGCAAAATACCCAGGTTTCTACCCTGCATTATATAATTAAGATTTTAAATGAGCGGGG